>NZ_JAGXJG010000023.1:30107-58404 GCF_019091725.1 Cellulomonas sp. GbtcB1
CCGCCCACCCCGCGCGGGGTGGGCGGGCGACGTCGTCTCAGCCCACGACGAGCGCCGCCGCGCGCCAGCGCCCGGTGGACCGGGTGAGCCGGACCGCGACGGCGCGGACGCGGTCGGCCTGGGCCACCACGACGGACGCCTCCACGGTGTGCGCGTCGACGCGGTGCACCCGGACCCGCCGGACCGACGGGCGCCGTGCCGCCCCTGCGGGCACGGTGTCCGTCGGCTCCGCGGCGACGTCGCGCAGCCCCGCGGCGGCGTCGAGCACCCGGGAGCGGGGTGCCGTGAGGGCGGCCCGGCGCGCGAGCCCGTCGTAGACCTCGGGCGTGAGCCAGCGCGCGAGCTGGGCCAGCGGCCGGCTGCCGGCGAGCACCTCGACCGCGGCGAGCGCGACCATGCAGCACGCCTGCCGCGGGTCGAGCTCGGGGGCCCCGCCCGGCACCCCGCCCCATGAGCGAGTCGGGGCGCCCCCGGACGCCCGGGCCGGCGAGGCGCGCGTGGTCGGCGACCGCCGTGGCCGCGCCGACCTCCCGGACCGCCCCGTCCTCGGCGCCGGCGCGTCCTCCCGCGCGCTCGTCCCGAGTGCGGCGCTGTCCGGCGCGTCCGGGGCCGCCCGGCCCGACGGGCCCGCCGCGTCCGCCTGGCCCGACGGGCCCGCCGCGTCCGCCTGGCCCGACGGGCCCGCCGCGTCCGCCTGGCCCGACGGGTCCGCCGCGTCCGCTCGGTTGGTCGGGTCCGCCGGGTCCGCCGGGTCCGCCTGGCCCGTCAGGTCCGCCGGGCCCGCCCGGCCCGCGCCGCCGTCGGGCGCGGCGGCATCGCCCCGTATCGCGGGAGGACGCCGCTCGACCGCCTCAGGCGGCTCGGGCGGGAGCGGCGGGGGAGCGGGGACGAGGCGCACCTCGACCGCCGTGCTCACGGGTCTCCCGTCGTGGTCGTGCCGGTGCGGTACCTGCTCATGTGCTACCTCCGTGGTCGGTCGGCCCCGCCGCCCGGCACAGATGTACCCCTCCGCGCCCGGCGCGCGCCAGGGAGTCCTGCGGAACCTGGGGACAGCGACCGGCGGGTCGGCGCACGACGCGCGGAACTCGCCCGGGTTCGTCCGGGATGTGCGTCGCGATCGCCTCGGGGCGGCACACTGGTCCCGTGCGTCTCTACCTGCCTGCCACCCTGGACGAGCTCGACGACCTGCTGGGCGGCCGCGCCCCGCTCGCGGCCCCGCGCCGCGCGCACGCGGTCACGCCGGCGCTGACCGCGCTGCTGCCCGACGAGGACGAGGAGGGCGTCGAGTTCGCGGCGCAGCTCATGGCCGCGGACGACGCGCTCGTCCTGCTCGCGTCCCGCCCGGACGCGCCCGGCCTGCGCCTCGTGGTCACGGTCGAGGTGCCGGACGACGCCGTGCGCGACGGCGTGCCGGAGGACGGCGCCGGCGTGGACGACGAGGCGGCGAGCCTGGTCACGCTGACCGCCCCCGCGACGCTCGACGTGGTGGTGTGCGCCCACGTCGACGAGCCCGCCGCCAAGGACGAGGTCGCCCGCGCGCTGGACGGCGACGACGCCGCGCTCGACTCCCTCGCCGAGCGCGACCTGCTCTGGTACGACGCGACCGAGCTGACCCGCATCCCGCGCTGACGGCCCCGGCGGAGCCTCGCGGGTCAGTGCTCGATCAGCGGGTCCAGCACCTGCAGCGCCGCCCCGTGCAGCCGGCCGTTGGACACCAGCGCGCTGCCGCCGAACGGCCCGTCGACGCCCTGCACGCTCGTGAACCGCCCGCCGGCCTCCGTGACGATCGGCACCAGGGCCGCCATGTCGTGCAGCGCGAGCTCGGGCTCGGCGGCGACGTCCACGGCGCCCTCGGCCACCAGCACGTGCGACCAGAAGTCGCCGTACGCCCGGGTGCGCCACACCTTGCGGGTGAGGTCCAGGAAGTGGTCGAGCCGGCCCTGCTCCTCCCAGCCGCCGAGGCTCGAGTAGGACAGCGACGCGTCCTGCAGCCGGCCGACCTCGGACACCTGCATCCGGGTCGCCGACGCGAGCGACCGCCCGGTCCACGCGCCCGAGCCGACGGCGGCCCACCACCGGCGGTGGAGCGCGGGCGCGCTGACCAGGCCGACGACGACCTCGTCGCCGTCGAGCAGCGCGATCAGGGTCGCCCAGACCGGCACGCCGCGGACGAAGTTCTTGGTGCCGTCGATCGGGTCGACCACCCACCGTCGCGGGCCGTGGCCGGTGTCGGCCATCTCCTCGCCGTGCACGGCGTCGCGCGGGCGGGCCCGGGACAGCTGCGCGCGGATGAGCTCCTCGGCGGCCCGGTCCGCGTCGGAGACGGGCGTCAGGTCGGGCTTGGTCTCGACCCGGAGGTCCTGCGCCTTGAACCGCGACATGGTGAGCGCGTCCACCTGGTCGGCGATCACGTGGGCGAGGCGCAGGTCGTCGTCGTACCGGGTCATGGGTCCAACCTATCCGTGCCGTCCGGCCCCGACGCCGCGTCGGCCCCGGTCAGCCCGCGTCCGGCGCACCCGAGCGGCTCACGAGCAGTCGGCGGAACGAGTCCACCCGGGCCGTCCGCGCCTCGCGGACCGGCTCGTCCGGGGAGGCCTCCACCCACTCGTCGAGCGCGCAGTCCGGCGCGTCGGCGGCGTGCGTGCAACCCCGCGGGCACTCCTCGGCGACCTCGGCCAGGTCGGCGAACGCCCCCAGCAGGTGGTCCGGGTCGACGTGCGCCAGCCCGAACGACCGCACGCCCGGCGTGTCGATGACCCAGGTGCCCGGCTCCCCGGGGACGCGGAGCGCGACGGCCGACGTGGACGTGTGCCGCCCGCGCCCGGTGACGTCGTTCACCACGCCGACGGCCCGCAGGGCGTCCGGCACCAGGGCGTTGACCAGCGTCGACTTCCCGACGCCCGAGTGCCCGACCAGCACCGACATCCGCCCGGCGAGCGCGGCGCGGACCTCGTCCAACCCCTCGATCGCGGCCTCGTCGGTGCGCGAGCTGACCACCACGCGCACGCCGATCGGCTCGTACAGCGCCCGCAGTGCGGCGGGGTCGGCGAGGTCGGCCTTGGTGAGCGCGAGCAGGACGTCCATGCCGGCGTCGTAGGCGGCGACCACGCAGCGGTCGATCATCCGGGTCCGCGGCTCGGGGTCGGCCAGGGCGGTCACGACGACGAGCTGGTCGGCGTTCGCGACGATGACCCGCTCGACGGGGTCGGTGTCGTCGGCGGTGCGCCGCAGGACGGTGCTGCGCTCGACGATCCGCACGATCCGCGCGAGCGAGCCCTCGGCGCCGGAGGTGTCGCCCACGAGGTCGACCCGGTCGCCCGGCACGACCCGCTCGCGGCCGAGCTCGCGCGCCTTCATGGCGACGGCGACGCGCTCGTCCGGGCCGTCGGCGTCGACCAGGACCGTGTACCGCCCGCGGTCGACGCCGGTGACGAGCGCGCGGTCGGCGTCGGCGTGCTCGGGGCGGGTCTTGGTGCGGGGGCGGGTGCCCCGGCGGCTGGGCCGGACCCGGACGTCCGACTCGTCGAGCGCGCGCCGGGCCATGGTCAGCAGCCCCCCGTCACGCCAGCATCCCGTCCCACAGCCCCACGAAGTCCGGGATGGTCTTGGCGGTGGTCGCGACGTCCTCGACCAGCACCCCCGGCACGGCCAGGCCGAGGAGCGCGCCGAACGTCGCCATCCGGTGGTCCGCGTAGGTCCGCACCGTCCCGGCGTGCAGCGGCCGCGGGGTGATGACCAGGCCGTCGGCGGTCTGCTCGGCCTGCCCGCCGAGCCGGGTGATCTCGGCGGACAGCGCGGCGAGCCGGTCGGTCTCGTGCCCGCGCAGGTGGGCGATGCCCCGCAGCCGGGTGGGGGAGCCGGCCAGCGCGGCGAGCGCGGCGATCGTCGGGGCGATCTCGCCGGCGGCGTGCAGGTCGAGGTCGACGCCGCGCACCTCGCCGGTGCCGGTCACCGCCAGCACGTCGCCGTCGAGCCGGGTCGTCGCGCCCATCTGCTCGAGGATCCCGGGCAGCAGCCCGCCCGGCTGCGTCGTGGCGGCGGGCCAGCCCGGCACCCGCACGGTCCCGCCCGCGACCAGCGCCGCGCACAGGAACGGTGCGGCGTTGGACAGGTCCGGCTCCACCCGCACGTCGCGCGCGGCGACCGGTCCCGGCTCGACCTGCCACACCGTCGGCACGGAGTCGTCGACCACGACGCCGGCGGCGCGCAGGGCGGCGACCGTCATCTCGATGTGGGGGAGGCTCGGCAGCGTCGGGCCGGTGTGCCGGATTGTCAGTCCCCGCTCGAACCGCGGCGCGGTGAGCAGCAGGCCGGACACGAACTGCGAGGAGCCCGACGCGTCGACGTCGACGACGCCGCCCTCGACGGACCCGGTGCCGGTGATCGTGAACGGGAGGTGGCCCGGCTCGCCGTGCTCGGCGACGCCGACACCGAGCGCACGCAGCGCCGCGAGGACGGGGCCCATCGGCCGGACGCGGGCGCCCGCGTCGCCGTCGAACCGGACGTCGCCGTCCGCCAGCGCCGCCACGGCGGGCAGGAACCGCATGACCGTCCCGGCCAGGCCGCAGTCGACCGCCCGCGGCCCGCGGAACGCCCCCGGAGTCACCAGCCAGTCGCCGGGCGCGGCGGGGTCGTCCTCGATCGTCGTGCCGAGGTCCCGCAGCGCCTGCGCCATGAGCAGCGTGTCCCGGGAGCGCAGCGGGCCGCGCAGCCGGCCAGGGCCGTCGGCGAGCGCGGCGAGCACCAGGTAGCGGTTGGTCAGCGACTTGGAGCCGGGGACCTCGACCGTCGCGTCCAGGGGGCCGGTCGCCGTGGGGGCGGGCCAGTCGGGGGCGGCGGAAAGGACCTCGGAGCTCATGGCGGTCAGGCTATCGGGGCGCGCCGGGCGCCCGGCCCGGGCGTCCGCCCTGCGAGGCGGCGCGGGTCGCGCACGGGGCTCAGTGCACCGCGTCCGTGATCTTCTTCGACGCGGCCTTCGTCGCCGCCGAGGCGGTCGCCGCCGCGGCCGCCGCCTTCGCGGTCGCGGCCCGGGTCGCCCGGGCGTGCTCGACGCGCCAGCGCACCGACGGCCGGCCCGCGGTGTCGGCGGCGGCGATGAGCGCGCCGCCGGTCATCGACAGGCCGCGCAGGAACCGGGCCTTGCGGTCCTTCTTCTCCGGCTCGGACAGCGTGCGGCGCTCCTTGCGGGAGGCCGGGGCGTCGGCGGCGGCGAGCGGCAGCGTGAGGGCGGCGAGCGCCAGGGCGGCGGCGCGGGGCGCGCGCCCGGTGGCGAGCAGCAGGGCGGCCAGCGCGGTCGCGCCGCCGTGCACCCGCACGACCGTCGCCAGCTGCGCGTCCGACGGGTGCCGGTACGCGTCGAGCGCGCCGCCGAGGGCCCCGCGGGGGACCGAGGCGTCGAGCCGCTCCACCGCGCCCCGGGCGACCGCGACGTGCGCGGCCGGCCGGCGCAGCGCGTCGACCCCCTCGCTCAGGAACCACGACGCGAACAGCGGTCGGGCGATGCGGCGCAGCAGCATGACGTCCTCCTCCCGGCCGTCCGCGACGCGCGGACGCCTGCCGTCCAACCTAGCGGCGCGACCTGCCCGCCGCCCCCGGGAATGCCCGGGGCGGCCGCCCGTGTTGTGCCGTCCATGAGCTGTACCACCCTCGAACGGCCGGCCGCCTCCGCCGGCGGCGTCGCCGTGCTGCCCCGCCCGGGCGGCCCGGTGCCTCCGCGCGCACTAGGCTCGGCGGTGATGAGCGAGGACACCACACGCGCCCCCGAGTCCGAGGACGACGCGGCGCGCAGCGAGCGGTTCGAGGCCGAGGCGCTGGTCTACCTGGACCAGCTGTACGGCGCCGCCCTGCGCATGACCCGGAACCCGTCGGACGCCGAGGACCTGGTCCAGGAGACGTTCGCGAAGGCGTTCGCCGCCTTCCACCAGTACCGGCCGGGCACGAACCTCAAGGCGTGGCTGTACCGGATCCTCACCAACACGTTCATCAACACGTACCGCAAGAAGCAGCGCGAGCCGCAGCAGTCCCAGGCGGACGAGATCGAGGACTGGCAGATCGCGCGGGCCGAGTCGCACTCGTCGACGGGGCTGCGCTCCGCCGAGGCCGAGGCGCTCGACCACCTGCCGGACTCGGACGTGAAGGACGCGCTCGCGCGGCTGCCGGAGGACTTCCGGATCGCCGTGTACCTGGCGGACGTCGAGGGGTTCGCCTACAAGGAGATCGCCGAGATCATGGGCACCCCGATCGGGACCGTGATGTCCCGGCTGCACCGCGGGCGGGGCCAGCTGCGCGACATGCTGGCCGACTACGCGCGCGACCGGGGGCTGGTGCCGGCAGGGGGGTCCGCGACCGCCGAGGGCGGGGACGGCACGGGATCGTCGAGGAGGGCACGATGACGGGCTTGGACGCCGCGGGGACGTCGACGCCGGCAGAGGGCCAGGGGTCCTGCGGACCCGAGTGCGAGCAGGCGCTGGGCCGGCTGTTCGCCTACGTGGACCGGGAGCTCGAGCCGGGGGACGCCGATCAGGTACGGCAGCACATCGAGGACTGCCGGCCCTGCCTGGACGAGATCGCCGTCGAGACGATGCTCAAGGAGCTCGTCAAGCGGTGCTGCCAGGACAAGGCCCCCGAGGACCTGCGGGTGAAGATCCACGCGCAGCTGACGACCCGGCGGGTCACGCGCACGCTCTGAGCGGCGCGGCGGCCGGCCCGCGGGTCGGCCGCCGCCCCCCAGCACGACGAAGGGCCCGGTGCGTCGCACCGGGCCCTCGTGCTGGGTGCGGCTGCGCCGCCCGACGCTCAGGCGTTGGGGCGCTTGCCGTGGTTGGCGCCGTTCCCGGCGCGGGAACGGCGCTTGCGGCCACGCTTGCTCATGGAACTTCTCCCTGGTGAGACTGACCGGCACGGCGGTACAGCCGCCCGGGGACCCTCCATGGTCCCACATCCGCGCTGCTCGTCCGCACCGACCGTTCAAGGACGGGGGGTGACCGGCCGATCACCAGGGAGTGAGCGACCAGCCGCAGTCCGTCGTCCCCCTCCTGCACGCCCTGGCCCAGGCCGGCGGCTCCGACCTGCACGTCAAGGTCGGCTCCGAGCCGCGCGTCCGCGTCGACGGCCGGCTCCGGCGGCTGCAGGTCCCCGCGCTCAAGCCGCGGGACACCGAGCACATGCTCGGGGAGGTGCTGCCCGACGACCTGACCGAGACGTTCGTCCGCACCCACGAGGCGGACTTCGCGTTCTCCCTGTCGGGGGTGGGCCGGTTCCGCGTCAACGCGTACCAGGCCCGCGGCACCTACGGCCTGGTGTTCCGCCTGGTCGGGACCGGCGCGCAGTCGCTGTCCGAGCTCGGGCTGCCGGAGGTGCTGGGCGAGCTCGCCCTGGAGCCGCGCGGGCTGGTGCTCGTCACCGGCCCGACCGGGTCGGGCAAGACGACGACGCTGGCCTCGATGATCGACCTGATCAACACGGTGCGCGAGGCCAACATCGTGACGATCGAGGACCCGATCGAGGTGCTGCACGCCGACAAGCGCGGCATCGTCTCCCAGCGCGAGATCCGGCAGGACACGGCCGACTTCACGGTCGCGCTGCGGGCCGCCATGCGGCAGGACCCGGACGTCATCTTCGTCGGCGAGATGCGCGACGTGGAGACCGTCCGCGCGGCGCTGTCCGCGGCCGAGACCGGGCACCTGGTGCTCTCCACCCTGCACACGATCGACGCCGCCGAGTCGGTGAACCGCATCGTCGACTTCTTCCCGCCGCACGAGCAGCAGCAGATCCGCGTCGCGCTGGCCCAGGCGCTGCGCGGCATCGTGTCGCAGCGGCTGGCGCGCAAGGCGGACGGCGCGGGCCGGACCGCCGTGGTCGAGGTGCTGGTGAACACCGGCCGCACGGCCGAGGCGATCGTGGACCCGTCGAGCAGCGAGCCCCTGCTCGACCTGATCAAGCAGGGCGACTACTACAAGATGCAGACGTTCGACCAGCACCTGGTGCGCCTGGTCGCGGACGGCACGGTGACGTACGACGAGGCCCTGGGCGTCGCGACGAACCCGCAGGACCTGACCGTCGAGCTGCGCTCGGTGGGCCTGATCGCCTGACGCCCCGGGCGCCGGCGCCCGGGGCGCGCGACCCGGCGCGAGGCACCGCGACACTCTTGCCCGCCCCGCTGACGCGATATAGCGTGTCCGAACGCGATATATCTCGATGCGGAGGAGCAGCGCCATGGCCACGGAGTCCTGGGTCGTCATCGGCCCGCAGATCATCGAGGTCGAGGACGTGCGCTCGCTGCGCGTCCAGGTCAGCGGGGGCCGGGTCGACGTCGTCGCCCACGAGGACCCGACGCTGACCGGGGCGCGGCTCGAGGTGCACCGGGTCGACGGCTCGCCGCTCGAGGTGACGTACGCCGACGGGGCGCTGTGGGCCGGCGTCCGGTCGGTCACCGGCATCGACGGCTTCCTGGAGCGGCTGCGCGGACCGGGCCAGCGCGACCGCGTCGAGATGCACCTCGCCGTGCCGCGCGCCGTCGCGGCGTCGCTGGCCTCGGTGAACGCGGACCTGCTGCTGGCCGGCGTCCAGCAGGACGCGACGGTGTCGACCGTGGGCGGCGGGGTGGTCGTGGACGGCACCCGCGGCGCGCTGTCGGTCAAGAGCGTGTCGTCCGACGTCGTCGTGCGCGACCACCTCGGGGACCTGTCGATCGGCACCGTCTCGGGCGCGGCGACCGCCTCCGGCGCGCTGCACCGGGTCACCGTCACGACCGTGTCCGGCGAGGTGACGCTCGACTGCCTGGCGCCCACCTCGGTCTGCCACGTCCGGACCGTCTCCGGCGACGTCGCCGTGCGGCTGCCCGCGGGCCACGGCGTCGGGGTCGAGGCGCGCAGCGTGTCCGGGCGGGTCGTCGTCGACGGCGTCGAGCACGGCGACCGCCGCCCCGGGCGCACGACCGTCGACCTCCGCGACGACCGCGCCACCTGCTACGTCTACTCGCAGACCGTGTCCGGCCACCTCACGGTGCTGCACGGCGCCCCGCTCGCCGAGCCGGTGGTGGACGCCGGCGGCGCCTGATGGCCGTCTTCGGGCACGGGCAGCTCCGGCTGTACCTGCTCTCGCTGCTGGAGGCCGGGCCGCGGCACGGCTACGAGCTGATCCGCGCGCTGTCGGACCGGTTCGGCGGCACCTACCGGCCGAGCGCCGGGACGGTCTACCCGCGGCTCGCCCGGCTCGAGGAGGAGGGGCTGGTCGCGCGGACCGAGTCGGGGCGCAAGACGCTGTACGCCCTGACCGACCGCGGTCGGCAGGAGGTCGAGGCGCACCGCGCGGAGCTGGCCGCGCTGGAGCACGAGCTGGCCGACGTGGTGCGCGACCTCGCCGCCCAGGTGCGGGCCGAGGTCGCCGGCTCGATGGCGGGGATGCGGGCGGAGATGGCGGCGGCGGCGCAGCAGGCGCGCGCGGCGGCGCTCCGCACCCGGGAGCCGCGGGTCGAGGCGTCGGCGACCGGGGTGCCGCGTCCGGGCGGCCCGGCCGCGGAGGAGCGCCGGGCCGCCCGCGCTCGGCGCGCGCAGATCGAGGCCGACCTCGCGGCGTTCCGGGCCGACGTGCGCGACGCCGTGCGCCGCGCGGAGGCGGCCGGGGGTCCGACCGCGCTCACGGCCGACACGGTGCGCACGGTGCTGGCGAGCGCCCGCTCGGCGATCGCCGCGACGCTGCCGCCCCGCTGATCCCGGGGCGGTCTCGTCGGCCCCGGTCGGTCAGACCACGTCCTCCGGGAGGCCGAGCCAGGCGTTCCAGTGCGAGTGCAGCACCAGCCAGGCCATCAGCCCGTAGCCGGCCTGCCCGGGCAGCGACCCGTCGCCCGCGGCGAGGTCGGCGAGCCACTGCTCGTGCCCGGCCAGCGGGGTGCAGGTGTCGACGTACGGCACCCGGCGCCGGGTGGTCACGTCGGCGAAGGCGGCGGACAGGTCCGCGAGCGTCGTGGGGTCGACCCCCGCGCCGGGCGGCGGGCCGACCACGAACGCCGGCATCCGGCGCTGCTCCGCCGCGTCGAGGATGTTCGCGAGGTTGAGCCGGCTGCGCGCGAGCGACAGCCCGGCGAGGGCGTCGGCGCGGCCCAGGGAGACGACGAGCCGGGTGTCGGCCTCGGCCGAGGCACGCCGGCCGACCTCCTCCTCCCACCGGGCGGAGAGTCCGGAGGTGGTCTCGCCGGGGACGGCGAGGGTCAGCACGGTCGGGGGCACGGGGGTCGTCGTGCGCGCGGCCACGCGGCCGACCCAGCCCAGCGCCCGCGGGTCGCCGGCGCCCGCGGCCAGCTCGTCCCCGATCACCACCAGGCGCAGTGGCAGCTCGCCCACGTCCCGTCCTCCCGCTCGCCGTGCGCGTCCCGCGGTCGCGGGCGCGTGGCCAGTCTCGCAGCCGGACCGCCGGGGGCGCCCGCCGACGCGCGGCGCGGGACCGAGGGGCTCAGCGCAGGTAGCGGTCGGCGTCGTCGGTCCAGTCGTGGTGGGAGCGCGGGGGCTCGCGGCGGCCGAGGCCGTCGGTCCGCAGCCAGTCGTACAGCCGGGCGCCGAGGTAGGCGGTCAGGGTGAGGAGGGCCAAGGCGAGGATCAATGTGGTCATGGCAGAAAGCCTTCCGCCACATCGATCCCGCCACGAGTGGCAGCACTGCCGACCCCCGTCGACTTCCCGCCAGTTCCGTGGCAGGCTCGGTCGCATGCTGCAGCGAGTCGCCGCGATCGCGGTCCCCGGGGTGTCCGCGTTCGAGCTCGGGCTGGTCTGCGAGGTGTTCGGCATCGACCGGTCCGACACCGGCGGGCCGACCTTCGACTTCACGCTGTGCACCCCGGAGCCCGGGAGCGTGCCGATGGAGCCGGTGCTGGCGATCGAGGTGCCGACCGGGCTGGAGGTCACCGAGGACGCCGACCTCGTCGTCGTGCTGCCCTACAAGGCGCCCTACGGGCTGCCCGCGGCCGCGCGCGACGCCATCCGCGCGGCGCACGACCGCGGCGCCTGGGTCATGAGCATCTGCTCGGGCACGTTCGCGCTGGGGGAGGCCGGGCTGCTCGACGGGCGGCGGTGCACCACGCACTGGATGTACGCCGACGACCTGCAGCGCCGGTACCCCACGGCCGAGGTGGACCCGGCGGTGCTCTACGTCGAGGACGGCCGCGTCATCAGCAGCGCGGGGACCGCCGCGGGCATCGACGCCTGCCTGCACCTCATCCGCCGCGAGCTCGGCGCGCAGCAGGCGGCGCTCGTCGCGCGGCGGATGGTCGTGCCGCCGCACCGGGACGGCGGGCAGGCGCAGTACGTGGACACCCCGCTGCCGTGCGACGCGGACACGCTCGCCCCGCTGCTCGCGTGGATGTCCGAGCACCTGGACGCCGACCTGACCGTGCCGGACCTCGCCGCCCGGGCCCTGATGTCCGAGCGGACGTTCGCGCGCCGGTTCCGCGCCGAGACCGGCACGACGCCGGCCGCGTGGGTGACCCGGCAGCGCCTGGTGCGGGCGCAGGAGATGCTCGAGCGGACCTCCGCCGGGGTGGACGAGGTCGCGCGCGCCAGCGGGTTCGGCAGCGCGGCGATCCTGCGGCACCACTTCGCGCGGGTGCTGGGCACGAGCCCGCAGGCGTACCGCCGCCAGTTCGCGTGCACCGACGAGGCGGAGGCGGCGGCCGACCGCATGTCGGTCGCCTGACCGCGTCCGGCCGCCCCGGCTGTCGTCGCCGGGTTCGGTGCCTCTCGCCGAGTTCGGTGCCTGCCACCACCGAACTCGGCGAGAACCACCGAAGTCGCCGGACGCGCCCGTGGCGCACGGAGGCCGGCCGCCCCGAGGGGTAGCCGGCCTCCGTGCGTGCGGTGCGCCTCAGCGCTCGAACGCCGCCCGCAGGATCTCCGCCTGCTCGGCCTGGTGCGCCTTCGCCGAGCCTGCCGCGGTCGAGGCGGACGCCGGGCGGGACACGGCCCGGACCGGCGCGCCGACGACCGGCGGCAGCGCGAGGGACACGTACGACCACGGGCCCTGGTTCCGCGGCTCGTCCTGGACCCACACCAGCTCGGCCCCGTCGAACGGCGCGAGCGCCGCGCGGATGCCGTCGTGGTCGAGCGGGTACAGCTGCTCGAACCGGACGATCGCGGTCCGCTCGTCGCTCAGCTTCTCGCGCTGGGCCACGAGGTCCCAGTAGAGCTTGCCGGAGCAGAGCAGCACGCGGTCGACCCGGGCGGCGGAGGCCGCGGCGCGCTCGTCGCCGATCACCGGCCGGAACGTGCCGGACGTGAAGTCCTCGACCTGCGACGCGCCCGCCTTGAGCCGCAGCATCGACTTCGGGGTGAAGACGATGAGCGGGCGGCGCGGCCGGGCGTAGGCCTGGCGGCGCAGCAGGTGGAAGTACGACGCCGGGGTGGTCGGCTGGGCCACGGTCATGTTGCCCTCGGCCGACATCTGCAGGAACCGCTCGATGCGGGCCGACGAGTGGTCCGGCCCCTGGCCCTCGTAGCCGTGGGGGAGCAGCAGCACGACGGACGAGTGCTGACCCCACTTCTGCTCGGCGGAGGAGATGAACTCGTCGATCACGGTCTGCGCGCCGTTGACGAAGTCGCCGAACTGCGCCTCCCACAGCACCAGGGCGTCCGGGCGCTCGACGGAGTAGCCGTACTCGAAGCCGAGCGCGGCGTACTCCGACAGCGACGAGTCGTAGACCCAGAACTTGGCCTGGTCCGCCGACAGGTAGAGCAGCGGGGTCCACTCGGCGCCGGTCTCCCGGTCGTGCAGGACGGCGTGCCGCTGCACGAACGTGCCGCGGCGGGAGTCCTGCCCGGCGAGGCGCACCGGCGTGCCCTCGATCAGCAGCGAGCCGAACGCGAGGATCTCGCCGAAGCCCCAGTCGATGCCGCCCTCGCGGGACATCTGCTCCCGCTTGGCGAGCAGCTGCGCGAGCTTCGGGTGGATCGTGAAGCCCTCCGGCGCGCGCACGTGCGCGGCGCCGATCCGCTCCAGCACCTTGGCGGGCGCGGCGGTCTGCCAGCCGATGATGACGCCGGCGTCCTCGCGCTGGGACTCCGGGCGCTCCAGGCCGGCCACCGGCTCGGCGTCGGGCGACGGCGGGGTCCAGCCCTCCTCGCGGGTCTCCGCGAACACCCGCTCGAGCTGCGCCTGGTAGTCGCGCAGCACGTGCTCGGCCTCCTCGAGCGTGATGTCCCCGCGGGACACCAGCGCCTCGGTGTAGAGCTTGCGGACCGAGCGCTTGGCCTCGATGAGGTTGTACATCAGCGGCTGGGTCATCGAGGGGTCGTCGCCCTCGTTGTGGCCGCGGCGGCGGTAGCAGACCATGTCGATGATGACGTCGCGGTCGAACTGCTCGCGGTACTCGAACGCGAGCTCGGCGACCCGGACGCACGCCTCGGGGTCGTCGCCGTTGACGTGGAAGATCGGGACCTGCAGGCCCTTGGCCACGTCGGTGGCGTACTGCGAGGAGCGCGAGGACGACGGGCCGGTGGTGAAGCCGACCTGGTTGTTGATGACGACGTGGATGGTGCCGCCGGTGCGGTAGCCGCGCAGCTGGGCCAGGTTGAGGGTCTCGAAGACCACGCCCTGCCCGGCGAACGCCGCGTCGCCGTGGATGAGGATCGGCAGCACGGAGAACCCGTCGCCGCCGAGGTCGATCCGGTCCTGCTTGGCGCGGACGATGCCCTCGAGCACCGGGTCCACCGCCTCGAGGTGCGACGGGTTCGCGGCCAGGTAGACGCGGGTCGACGCCCCGGACTCGGCGTGGAACACGCCCTCGGTGCCCAGGTGGTACTTCACGTCGCCGGAGCCCTGCACGGACTTCGGGTCCTGGTTGCCCTCGAACTCGCTGAAGATCTGGCCGTACGACTTGCCCGCGATGTTCGCGAGCACGTTGAGCCGTCCGCGGTGCGCCATGCCGATGGCGACCTCGTCCAGCCCGCCCTCGGCCGCGCGGGAGAGGATCGCGTCCAGCAGCGGGATGACGGACTCGCCGCCCTCCAGGGAGAACCGCTTCTGCCCGACGTACTTGGTCTGCAGGAACGTCTCGAACGCCTCGGCGGCGTTGAGGCGACGCAGGATGCGGAGCTGGTCCTCGCGCGGCGTGGGGGCGTAGCCGGCCTCGAGCCGCTCCTGCAGCCAGCGGCGCTGCCGCGGGTCCTGCAGGTGCATGTACTCGAAGCCGGTGGTGCGGCAGTACGAGTCGCGGAGCAGGCCGAGCACCTGGCGCAGGGTGGCCCGGGGCCGGCCGGTGAACCCGCCGGTCGGGAACGTGCGGTCCAGGTCCCACAGCGACAGGCCGTGCGTCTGCACGTCCAGGTCCGGGTGCTTGCGCAGCCGGTAGGCCAGCGGGTCGGTGTCGGCCATGAGGTGGCCGCGCGACCGGTAGGAGTGGATGAGCTCGGCGATCCGGGCCGGCTTGATGGCCTCGGCGTCCGGGTCGGCGGCCTCCTTGACCCAGCGGATCGGCTCGTAGGGCACGCGCAGGGACGCGAACACCCGGTCGTAGAAGCCGTCCTCGCCGAGCAGCTTGCGGTGCAGGATGCGCAGGAAGTCGCCGGACTGGGCGCCCTGGATGACGCGGTGGTCGTAGGTGGACGTCACCGTCAGCACCTTCGACACGCCCATCTTGTTGAGCTGCTCGTCCGAGGTCCCCTGGAACTCGGCCGGGTAGTCCATCGCGCCGACGCCGATGATCGTGCCCTGGCCCTGCATCAGCCGCGGCACGGAGTGCACCGTGCCGATGGTGCCGGGGTTGGTCAGCGACAGCGTGGTGCCGGCGAAGTCGTCGACGCCGAGCTTGCCGCCGCGGGCGCGCCGCACGACGTCCTCGTACGCGTTCCAGAACTGCGCGAAGTCGAGCGTCTCGGCCTGCTTGATGCTCGGGACGAGGAGCTGGCGGGTGCCGTCCGGCTTGGCCAGGTCGATCGCGAGGCCCAGGTTGACGTGCGCCGGCGTGACGTAGCCGGGCTTGCCGTCGACGAGCGTGTACGCGGTGTTCATCGCGGGCATCTCGCCGACCGCCTCGACCAGCGCGAAGCCGATGAGGTGCGTGAACGAGATCTTGCCGCCACGGCCGCGGGCGAGGTGGTTGTTGATGACGATCCGGTTGTCGACCAGCAGCTTGGCCGGGATGGCGCGCACCGACGTCGCGGTCGGCACCTCCAGGCTGGCCTCCATGTTGGTGACCACCCGGGCGGCCGGGCCGCGCAGGCGCTGGGTCTCGTCGGAGGCCTCGGGCACCTCCTGCTCCGCCTCGCGGGCCGCCTTGGCGGCCGGGGCGTAGGGGGCGGTCGCGGGCTGCGCCGTCGCCACCGGGGAGGTGGTGGGGGCGGGCTCCGGGTCCCGCGGCGCGGGCTGCTCCTGGGGGCGGGTGGCCTCCGGGGCGGGGGCGGGCGGGACCGCGCCCCCGGTGTCCGCGGGGCGCTCGGCGACGGGCGCGGCGACGGTGCCCGGGCGCTCGCCGGCGGGCGCACCCGGCGCGGGACGGTCGGCCGCCTCGCGGGGCGTGGGCGCGTCCCCCGACGCGCTCGGGGCTGCGGGGGCAGCGGGTGCCGGGGTGCTCGCGGTGCCCGCGGGCGCGGCGTCGACCACGCCGTTCCCCCCGGTGCTCCCCGCGCCGCCGCCGTCCGCGACCGCCCCCGACGTCGTCGTGGCGGGCGCCGAGGGCTTGTAGCCCTCGAAGAAGTCCCACCACGCCGGGTCGACCGCCGTCTTGTCCTGGAGGTACTGCTCGTACAGCTCGTCCACCAGCCACGTGTTCGCGCCGAAGTCGGCACGGTTCACGTCTGGCTCCGCATGCTGGGACACGCGAGGATCGCCCACTTCCTCCGCGGTCACGGACCGCGTCATCGCCGGATCAGTTCGTGGCCCACCCTACGTCCTGACCGGGCGTCATCTCCTCTCGGGGAGCGCGGCGCGCGGACGGTTCACACGGTTGTCACACAGCGGGTCCGGCGGGGGTGTCAGGCTCCCCATCTGCGGGTCTGCGCCGGGTCGAGGACGTGTCAACTCGGTCATGCCCCGGCCGGGACGACCCCCTCGGCGCGCGCCGGCGCGGTGGCGGCGAGCCGCGCCGCGCCGACCGCGCCGAGCGCGAGCACCAGCATCGACACCGCCATCGGCACCGCGGTCCGCTCGCCCGCCAGGCCGACCAGCGGGGACACCGCGGCGCCCACGCCGAACTGCAGCGCGCCCATCACCGCGGACCCGGTGCCGGCGGCGTGCGCGACCTCGTCGGTGGCCAGCGTCGTGGCATTGCCGAACACCAGCCCGAGCGCGCTGACGGTGAGGAACAGCAGGACCAGGGTCGGCCACCGGGGCAGGCCGAGCGCGACGACGTCGACGAGCAGCAGCGCGCTCAGCACCGCCACCGCCGCGACGCCGACGGCCAGCAGCCGCTGCGGCGCGAACCGGTCCACGAGCCGGGTGCCGAGCCCCGCGACGACGCCGAGGCCGAGCGCGTTCGCCGCGAACGCCACCGAGTACGAGCCCACCGACAGCCCCAGGACGTTCTGCAGCACGAACGGCGACGCGGAGATGTACGCGAACATCGCCGCGAAACCGAGCACCAGCGCGCCGGTCCAGCCGAGGTAGCGGCGGTTGCCGAGCACGGAGCGCGCGTCGCGGAGCGTGGCGGCGAGACCGCCGTCGGTGCGGGCCTCGCGCGGCCGGGTCTCCGGCACCAGGGCCAGGACGCCCACCAGCATGAGCGCGCTGAGCCCCGCGAGGATGCCGAACACCCCGCGCCAGCCGACGGCGGTCACCAGCGTGCCGCCGAGCAGCGGGGCCGCGACGGGTGCGACGCCCTGGATGAGCATCATGATGCCGAACAGCTTCGCGGCGGCGGTGCCCCGGGCGCGGTCGGCGACCACGGCGCGGCTCAGCACGACCCCCGCCGCGCCGGCGAAGCCCTGGACGAACCGCGCCGCGACCAAGAACGCGATCGACGGCGCGAGAGCGCACGCCAGCCCGGCTGCGGCGCACAGCGCGCTGCCGGCGATAAACAGCCCGCGGCGGCCGCGCTGGTCGGACAGCGGGCCGATCACCAGCTGCCCGAGCGCCAGCCCGACCATGAACGTGGTCAGGGACAGCTGCACGGCGGTCGCGGTGGTGCCGAGGTCGACGGCCAGCTGCGGGAAGGCGGGCAGGTACATGTCGGTCGCCAGCGGGGCGATCGCGGTGAGCAGCGCGAGCACGACGGTGGTGGCGAGCGGGAGCGCGCGGCGCGGTGGGGTCGCGTCGGCGGTGGGTGCGGGGTGGGCGGCCGGTGCGGCGTCGGCGGTCGGGGTGGCGGCAGGCACGGCGGTGCCCGGGGCAGCGGTCATGGGCTGTGCTCCAGCACGGGGGAGGGCGGCGGGGCGCCGCGGACCGGAGCATCATATCTATGAAGGCATATATGTCTGTCCATAGGCGCTGCTAGCCTCCGGTCGTGACCTCGCCCCGCCCCGCCGACGACGCCGAGACCGACGCCGGGACCGACGCCGAGACCGACGCCGGGACCGACCCCGCGGCCGACGACCTCCGGCTCCTCGCCGTCGCGCTGCACGACCTGTCCCGCGCGGTGCGCCGGGCCGAGGGCGCGCACGAGGGTGGGCTGCCGCCGCTGCCGCCGACCGAGTTCGAGGTGATGCGCTACGTCGACGCGCACCCGGGCACCAGCGTCGGCGGGGTGGCCACGGGGCTCGACCTGCGGCAGAGCAACGTCAGCGCGGCCGTCCGCGGGCTCGTGGCGCGGGGCCTGGTCGAGCGGGCGGCCGACGCCGACGACCGGCGGGTGACCCGGCTGCACCCGACGCCGCACGCACGGGAGCGGCGGCGACCGGTGGAGGCAGGCTGGGCGCGCACGCTCGGCGCGGCGCTCGCGGACCTGCCGGCCGCGGACGCGGAGGCGGTGCGCCGGGCCGCCGCCCCGCTCGCCCGCCTGGCCGCGCGGACGGCCGAGCGGCGGGCCTGACGCCCGGCGCTCGTCCACCGCCGTGCTCCCCGCTCACCCCGGACGCCGAGCATGCGGAAGGCGTGGGGTTCGACCACGTCGAACCCCACGCCTCCTGCGACCTCGGCGAGCCGCGACCGGGAGCGGCCGCGAGCCCGGGTCAGGTGATGTCGCGCCTGAGGGTCGTGAACCGGCCCAGGACCGCGAGCAGCACCGCGTACCCGACGAGCACCGCGGCACCCGCGGCCGGCCCGAGCAGCGAGCCCGCGCCGGTGGCCGAGTAGAACGACCCGCCGCTGATCGCCTCGCCGGCCGCGCCGGGCAGGAACTTGCCGATCGGCGCGGTCGCGTCGTTCAGGCCGAGCACCAGCCGGGCGATGGGCTCGACGAACTGCGTGAACGCCAGCACGACGACGATCGCGACCACCTGGTTCGGCATCGCGAAGCCGAGGCCGACGCCCACGACGCACCACACGGTCAGCGCCAGCGCGGTCCGGGCGATGATGCCCCAGACCTCGCCCTCGCCGAGCAGGTTGGGCGCGTCGGTGAACGCGAACGCCAGCGCGCCCGCGCCGACGGTCGCCAGCGTGCCGAGCACGCCGTACAGCACGCCCACGGGGATGCTCGCGACGAGCTTCGCGACGACGAACCGGTTGCGGTCCGGCTGCGCCAGCAGCGTGGGGGTGAGCGTCCGGTGCCGGAACTCGGCGGTGACGGACAGCAGGCCGACCAGCAGCGGCAGCGCGTACCCGAACGAGGCGGGCAGCGTGTAGACGGCGGTGACGACGGCCATCGGGTCGGCCACGACCGGCGCGCCGTCGGTGCCGGAGACCTCGGCGCCGTCGAAGGTGAACGCGAACGCCATCGCGGCGCCCATGAAGGCCATGTAGCCGATCATCACGATCAGCAGCACCCACCACGTCCGGGTGGTGACGATCTTCCGGTACTCGGAGACCAGGGAGTCCTTCATCGCGCACCTCCGGCAGGGGCGTCGGTCGGGGCGGAGGCGGGGGCGGGCCCGTCGGCGGGCGCCGCGTGCGCGCCGCGCGCGGGGGCGGGGGCGGTGAGCCGGAGGAAGACGTCCTCGAGCCCGACGCCGTGGGCGGCGAGCTCGTGCAGCTCGAGGCCGGCGGTGAACGCCGCGTGCCCCACGGTGGCGACGTCGGTGCCGACGAGCTCGGCGACGCCGGGCGCCCCGGCGACCCGCTGCCAGCCCGCGCGGGCGACCAGCGCGTCGAGCGCCTCGCCGTCGGGGGAGGCGACCCGGACCCGCGGCTCGGCCAGCCCGCTGAGCTCGGCGAGCGTCGAGGCGTGCACGAGCCGCCCGCCGGCGATGATGACGACGTCGTCCACGGTCTGCTGGACCTCGGACAGGACGTGCGAGGACACCAGCACCGTGCGGCCCTGGGCGGCGAGCGCCCGCAGCAGGTCGCGCAGCCAGCGGATGCCCTCGGGGTCCAGCCCGTTGGCCGGCTCGTCGAGCAGCAGCACCGGCGGGTCGCCGAGCAGCGTGGTCGCCAGCGCGAGCCGCTGCCGCATGCCGAGCGAGAACCCGCCGACCCGGCGCTTCGCGGCGCCGTGGAGCCCGACCAGGTCGAGCACCTCGTGCGCCCGGGCATCCGGCACGCCGGCCTGCGGCGCGTACAGCCGCAGGTGGTCCAGCGCCGTGCGGCCCGGGTGGAAGTCGGCGGCCTCGAGGGCGGCGCCGACGGTGCGCATCGGGCGGTCGAGCGCCGTGTACCGCCGGCCACCGATGGTGGCCGTGCCCGAGGTCGGCTGCACGAGACCGAGCAGCATCCGCAGGGTGGTCGTCTTGCCGGCGCCGTTGGGGCCCAGGAACCCGGTGACCCGACCGGGGCGGACCGTGAAGCTCAGGTCGTCCACGGCCCGGACCTGGCCGAACGTCTTCGTGAGGTGGGAGACCTCGATGGCGTGCGTCGCGTCGGGAGGCATGCCTCGACCCTAGGGACCCACCCGCACGCGGCGGATCAGCCGCGAGGCGGAACCCGGGGGCGGGTGCGCCTCCGCCGCCCGGGGGAGCCCGGCAGGCTCAGAAGGCCGCGGTCGCGGGCCGGGACGTCCGCCGCGACGGCAGCATGACCCGCATCGTGCAGCCCGTGTCGCTGTCCGCGACCTCGACCGTCCCGCCGTGCAGCGTCACCGCCCACCGCACGATCGACAGGCCCAGGCCGGTCCCGCCGGTGGAGATCTGCCCCGTGATCGCCGGGGTGTTGCCGCGGGCGAACCGCTCGAACACCCGCTCGCGCTGGTCGGCCGCGATGCCGGGACCCTGGTCGACCACGTCGAGCCGGACCCAGCCGCCGGCCCGGTGCGCCTCCAGGCGGACCGGCGCGCCCCGCGGGGAGTGCCGGACGGCGTTCTGGACGAGGTTGGCGACGACCTGGTGCAGGCGCTCGCGGTCCGCCGGGAGGGTGAGGTCCGGAGGGTCGACGACCACGGGGAACGTCAGGTCCTTCGACGCGCCGACGAGGCGGCCCTCCTGCGCCGCCTCCTCCAGGAACTGCTGCACCGGGACGTCGGTGACCTGGAGGTCGACGGCCCCGGCCTCCAGGCGGGACAGGTCGAGCAGGGTCGCGACCAGCCGGCTGAGCCGCTGGGTCTGCGCCAGCGCGGCCTTCATCGCCTCGGGGTCCGGGTCCTCGACGCCGTCGACGATGTTCTCCAGCTGCGCCTGCAGCGCGGTCACCGGGGTGCGCAGCTCGTGCGACACGTTGGCGACCATCTCCCGGCGCAGCGAGTCCGCCTGCTCGAGGTCGTCGGCCATCCGGTTGAACGCGGTCGCGAGCTCGCCGACCTCGTCCCGGCTGGTCGCGCGCACCCGGCGGCTGTAGTCGCCGGCGGCCATCGCCCGGGCCGCGGAGGTCATCTCGCGCAGCGGGGACGTCATGCCGCGGGCGAGCACCTGGGTCATCACCAGCGCGAGGACGATGACGATCGGGAACGTCCGCGTCGGGCCGAGCGCGTTGTTCAGCCCAATCCAGGTGAGAAGCGCCGCCACGAACACCGCGGCCGCGACCAGGACGCCGAGCTTGATCTTGATGGACCGCAGCCGGTCGAGCGGGCGTACGTCCGGCAGGCGCGGCCGCTGGTGCCGGGGAGGGGTCGGCACCGTCACGCCGGGCCGCCTCCCGGGGTGGCCGTCCCCGCCGCGCCGGCCGGCTCCAGGGCGTAGCCGACGCCGTGGACGGTGCGGATCAGGTCGGCGCCGAGCTTCCTGCGCAGGGCCTTCACATGCGAGTCCACCGTGCGGGTCCCGGAGGCGTCCACCCAGTCCCAGACCTCGGCCAGCAGGCGCTCGCGGGTGAGCACCGTCCGCGGGCTGGCGGCGAGGGCGAGCAGCAGGTCGAACTCCGTCGGCGTGAGGTGCACCTCCTCGCCCGCGCGGTGCACGCGGCGCTGCGCGCGGTCGATGACCACGTCGCCCACGGCGACCGGCGGCTCGGCGGACTCGGTGCCCGCGGCGGCGAGCTCGGCGGCGAGGGCGGCGCGCTGCTGGCGGCGCAGCAGCGCCTTGACCCGCGCGACGAGCTCGCGCATCGAGAACGGCTTCGTCATGTAGTCGTCGGCCCCGACGCCGAGGCCGATGAGCATGTCGGTCTCGTCGTCGCGCGCCGTCAGCATGAGGACGGGCACCGGGCGGTCCGCCTGGATCCGGCGGCACACCTCGAGGCCGTCGATGCCGGGCAGCATCACGTCGAGCACGACGACGTCGGGCGCGAGGCGCGCGGCGGCGTCGACCGCCTGCAGGCCGTCGCCGACCGTCTCGACCTGCCAGCCCTCGGCGGCGAGCCGGCGCGCGACCGCGGTGGCGATGGCCGGCTCGTCCTCGACCACGAGGACCGAGGTGGATGCGGCGCCCGGGGCGCCCGCGGGGGTTCCGGCACCGGCGCCGGGGCGGGATGCGAAGGTCATCTCGCCAGCGTAGAGCGCGCGTGTGGAGGTTTCGTATGATTGCGCCACCATGAGCAGCTCAAGTCGCTGCCGGCGTCCCGCCCGGGCCGACGTGCCCGGGGGAGACCATGCCGGCCCTTCCTGCCTCCTGACCCACCCCGCGCGCGTCCCGGCACCGCCGGGCGCGCGCGCCGCGGGTGGTGACCCGTGCTGACCGACTGGTTGCTCGTCGCGCTCGGCGTGGTGCTCACCGCCGGCACCGCGGTGTTCGTCGCGAGCGAGTTCTCCCTGGTCACCCTCGACCCCGGCGTCGTCGAGGGCCAGACCCGGCCCGACGACCGCCGCGGGCAGAGCGTGCTCAAGGCGCTGCGCCGGCTGTCGACGGAGCTCTCCGGCGCCCAGGTCGGCATCACCGTCACCACGGTGCTGCTCGGCTACACCACGCAGCCCGCCGTGAACGCGCTGCTGGCCGAGCCGCTGCGCGGGTCGTTCCTCGGCCCGGCGATCGGCGGCGCGGTCGCGCTCGTCGTCACGCTGGTGCTGGTGAACGGGTTCTCGATGCTGTTCGGCGAGCTGGTGCCGAAGAACTTCGCGATCAGCCGCCCGCTGGGCACGGCGCGTTGGGTCGCGCCGCTGCAGGCCGGCTTCACCTCGGCGCTGCGTCCGCTGATCACCCTGTTCAACTCCAGCGCCAACGCGCTGCTGCGGCGCATGGGCGTCGAGCCGCGCGAGGAGCTGTCCGGCGGCCGGTCGCCGCAGGAGCTCGCGGCCCTGGTGAAGCGGTCGGCGCAGCAGGGCACCCTCGACGAGTCGACGGCGACCCTGCTGACCAACTCGATCGAGTTCACCGACCTCACCGCGGTCGACGTGATGACCGACCGGCAGCGCGTCGTCACGCTCCGCCGCGCCGACACCGCGGCCGACGTCGTCCGGCTGTCCCGCGAGACCGGGCACTCCCGGTTCCCGGTGATCGGCGACGACTCGGACGACGTCGTGGGCCTGGTGCACCTGCGCCGGGCCATCGGCGTGCCGTACGAGCGCCGCGACGAGGTGCCCGCCGCCGCGCTGATGATCGACGCGCCGCGGGTCCCCGAGACGGTGCACCTCGGCCCGCTGCTGGTCGAGCTCCGCGAGCACGGGATGCAGATGGCCGTCGTCGTCGACGAGTACGGCGGCACGTCGGGCGTGGTGACCCTGGAGGACGTCGTCGAGGAGCTGGTGGGCGACGTCGCGGACGAGCACGACCGCCGGCGCACCGCCGCCTCGCGGCGCGCGGACGGCGCCTGGGTGGTGTCGGGCCTGCTGCGCCCGGACGAGCTCACGGAGACCACCGGCCTCGTCGTCCCGGAGGACGGCCCGTACGAGACGCTGGGCGGCCTGGTGATGGCCGCGCTCGGGCGGGTGCCCGAGGCCGGGGACGAGGTGCGCGCGGGCGACGTGCTGCTCCGCGTCGAGACCATGGCCCGCCGCCGCGTCGAGCGGGTGGTGGTGCAGCCCGCGCGGGCCGCCGCCGACGCCGAGGGGGCGGCCCGATGAGCCCCGCGGTGGCCCTGGCGCTCGCGGTCGCGCTGCTCGCGGGCAACGCGTTCTTCGTCGCGGCCGAGTTCGCGATCATCTCCGCGCGGCGGTCGGCGATCGAGCCGCTGGCCGCGGCGGGCGACCGCCGCGCGACGACCGTGCTGTGGGCCATGGAGCACGTCTCGCTCATGCTCGCCTGCGCCCAGCTCGGCGTGACCGTCTGCTCCACGAGCCTCGGCCTGGTGGCGGAGCCGGCGATCGCGCACCTGATCGAGGACCCGCTGCACGCGGTCGGCGTCAGCACGAGCCTGGCGCACCCGATCGCGTTCGTCGTCGCGCTGCTCGTGGTCGTCTACCTGCACGTCGTGCTCGGCGAGATGGTGCCGAAGAACCTGGCGGTGTCCGGCCCGGACCGCGCGGTGCTCGTGTTCGGCCCGCCGCTGGTCTGGCTCGGGCGGGTCGTGCGCCCGGTCATCGCGGCGCTCAACTGGATCGCGAACCACGTGCTCCGGCTGTTCCGGGTGGACCCGCGCGACGAGGTCGCCTCGGCGTTCACGGCGCAGGAGGTGCAGTCGATCGTCGAGCAGTCCCAGGCGGAGGGTCTGCTGGACGACGAGCAGGGCCTGCTGTCCGGCGCGCTGCAGTTCTCCGACCGCACGGCGGCCGAGGTGATGGTCCCGCTCGCGGACCTCGTCACCGTCCCCGTCGACGCGACGCCGGACGAGGTCGAGCGGCTGGTCGCCCGGACGGGCTACAGCCGGTTCCCGGTGCTCGGCCGCGGCGACGTGCCCACGGGCTACCTGCACGTGAAGGACGTGCTCTACGCGGACGACGGCTCCCGCCGGCTGCCGGTGCCGACCTGGCGGGTGCGCGCGCTCGCCGTCGTGGCGCCGGGCGACGAGGTCGAGGAGGCGCTCGCCGCCATGCAGCGCTCCGGCGTGCACCTCGCGCGGGTCGAGGACGACGGCGGGGCGGTCGGCGTCGTGTTCCTCGAGGACATCCTCGAGGAGCTCGTCGGCGAGGTCCGGGACGCGATGCAGCGGGGCGCGTTCCGGCACCGTGCGGGGGCCTGAGGGCCCCGGACTGGGCCGAACGTGGGACCTTCGTCACACGAAAGGGTGATCCCGGTGGGTGAACGCGCGCGACACGCCGATGATCCGTCAGCTACCCCCCGGTCGGGGGGTTGGAACGGGCACCCCGGTGCCGTTATGGTTTCGTGATCGATCACCCGGATCCCCCCTGACGGTGACGCCTCGGCGCCCCGCCCCTTCCCGGGTGTCGCCCCTCGTCCGTCGGCGGCTCCTCGCCGCCTGCCCGTGAGCTCGGAGGTCCCGTGGCGTCGCACCGCGTGCAGCCCGCCGACGCCGGCGCTCCCACCCGACGCCAGCTCCGCGAGGCGGGCCGCACGCGACCCGCCGCCGCGTCCGCCGACGCCGCCCCCGCGGCGGTCGTCGTCACCGAGCACCGGCGGCGCACCAGCCCGGCCGCCCGGTGGGGCACCCGCGCCGGCGTGCTCGTCACGCTGGCCGCCGTGACCGTCGCGATCCCGCTCTCCCAGGGCGCCGCGCGCAGCGAGGACGGCTTCACCGACGCCGAGGCCGACGCGACGCTGCCCAGCACCGTCGAGGCGCTGACCTCCTCCGCGACGTCCGTGCTCCCGCCGGCCTCGCTCGTGTCGGGCGACGCCACCGCGCTGCGCGCGCAGGTGGACGTCAGCCGCAGCCAGGAGCGCGAGATCCTGCCCGGCTGCGACGGCGAGGCGAACCCGGCCAGCGCGAACGGCCAGGTCCCGCAGTCCGACCTCTGCTACCTCTGGGACGGCAAGACCCAGCTGCGCGCGGACGCCGCCGAGGCGCTCGCCGAGCTCAACGCGATGTGGGTGACCCGGTGGGGCACCGACCTGTGCCTGTCCAGCGGCTACCGCACGCTCGCCGAGCAGCGGGCGGTCAAGGCCGCCAAGGGCTCGCTCGCTGCGCCCGCCGGCCGCAGCAACCACGGCTGGGGCCTCGCGGTCGACCTGTGCACCTCGCAGACCACGGGCGCGCAGTGGGAGTGGCTGAACGACAACGCCCCGGTGTTCGGGTGGGAGAACCCGGACTGGGCGCGCCCCGGCGGCTCCGGCCCGTACGAGCGCTGGCACTGGGAGTACACCAAGGGCGTCATGGCCGACGGCGAGTACTACGGCTGACGCCTCCCGCGCACGAGAACGGCCCCGCCTCCTCCGGGAGACGGGGCCGTCGTCGTCCGGGGCCGATCAGACCAGCGTCATGCCCCAGGTGACCTCGTGGGTGGCGCCCGGCTCGAGGCGCACCAGGCGCTCGCCGGTGCGGAACGCGTCCGCGATGCAGCTCATCGGCTCGGCGGCGACGCCGCGGCGGTCGATCTTCGGGATGCCGTTTCCGGTGCACACCTGCCAGGTGTCCATCGAGGAGTCCATCCACATCGCGGCGCCGTGGCCGTCGGGGGAGCCGAGCACGATCCAGGACAGGCCGTCGGCGTCCCGGGTCACGTCGACGAACGCGTCGTCCAGGGCCACGCCGGCGAGCGGCTGCGGGGTCCGGCGGTCCTCGGCGCCCGACAGGGGGCGCGTTCCGGTCGGCAGCAGCCGGTCGTCGACCGTCACCTGCGACGCGGCGTCGACCCGCAGCGTGCAGTCGTCCACGGCGGCGTCGCCGGGCGACAGCCACGGGTGGAACCCGATGCCGTAGGGCGCGGCGGTGGCCTCCAGGTTGGTCGCGGCGACGTGCACGCGCAGCCCGGCGTCGGACAGCGAGTAGGTGACGTCGACGCGCAGCGACCACGGGTAGCCCGGCGTCGGGACCAGCTCGTGGCGCAGCGTGACGGAGGTGTCGCCGTCGGGGCCGGACTCGGAGGCGACCTTCGCGTACCGGACCTGGGCCACCAGGCCGTGCAGGGCCGTCATCCGGTCGGGCTCGGTGACGGGGACCTGGTGGCCGGTGCCGTCCCAGGTGTACTGCCCGTCCCGCAGCCGGTTGGGCCACGGGGCGAGGACGGCGCCGGAGAAGGCGGGCGCGAGGTCGGACTCGTCGAACGGCAGCACGACGTCGCGGCCGTCGACGCTGTAGGCGCGGACGCTGGCTCCGACCTCGGCGATCACGGCGCGGTGGGCGCCGTGGGCGAGGGCGTGCTGCTGTCCGGAGGGTGCGGGCGTGTTCACGCTCACACCGTAGCGGCCGGGGGTCCCGGGTCGGTGGATCGCGCCCCGTGACCCCGCACCGCCCGGCAGCCGGTAGCCTGGACCGTCGTGGCAGCCACCGACTTCCCCGCCGAGATCCGCGACCTGCGCAGCACCCTGCAGTCCATCCAGGCGGTGTCCGACCCCACGGCCCTCCGGGCGAAGATCGCCGACCTCTCCGAGCAGGCGTCCGCCCCCGACCTGTGGGACGACCCCGAGTCCGCGCAGAAGGTGACGAGCGCGCTGAGCGCCGCGCAGTCCGAGCTGGACCGCGTCGACAAGCTCGGTGGCCGGATCGACGACCTGGAGACGCTGGTCGAGATGGCCGCCGAGGAGGACGACGCCGACACGCTCGCGGAGGCGGAGGCGGAGCTCGTCTCGATCCGCAAGGACCTGGGCGAGCTCGAGGTCCGCACGCTGCTGAACGGCGAGTACGACCAGCGCGAGGCGGTCGTGACGATCCGCGCGGGCGCCGGCGGCGTGGACGCGGCGGACTTCGCCGAGATGCTCATGCGCATGTACCTGCGGTGGGCGGAGCGGCACGGCTACCCGACGACCGTGCTCGACACGTCGTACGCGGAGGAGGCCGGCCTGAAGTCGGCGACCTTCGAGGTGAAGGCGCCGTACGCGTTCGGGCACCTGTCGGTCGAGGCCGGCACGCACCGCCTGGTGCGCATCTCGCCGTTCGACAACCAGGGCCGCCGGCAGACGTCGTTCGCGGCGGTCGAGGTCATCCCGCTGATCGAGCAGAGCGACGACAACATCGAGATCCCCGAGTCGGAGATCAAGGTCGACGTGTTCCGCTCGTCCGGCCCCGGCGGGCAGTCGGTCAACACGACGGACTCCGCGGTCCGCATGACGCACATCCCGACCGGCATCGTCGTGTCGATGCAGAACGAGAAGTCGCAGATCCAGAACCGCGCGGCAGCGCTCCGCGTGCTCCAGTCCCGCCTGCTCCTGGTACGCAAGGCCGAGGAGGACGCGAAGAAGAAGGAGCTCGCCGGCGACATCAAGGCGTCCTGGGGCGACCAGATGCGGTCGTACGTGCTGCACCCGTACCAGATGGTCAAGGACCTGCGCACCGAGCACGAGGTGGGGAACACCTCCGCGGTGTTCGACGGCGACATCGACGGGTTCATCGAGTCCGGGATCCGCTGGCGCCGGCAGGCGTCCGTCGAGGCCTGACCGGCCCCGCCCGCACCGTCCGAGGGCGGCGCACCCGACCGGGTGCGCCGCCCTCGGCGCGTCCGCACCCCGGGACGCCCGCGTCACATCCTGGTCACAGGTCGGGTCCAGGTTGGGCAGAACCCCTTGTCGCCGACGACGCGCGGTTCTATGTTGTGGCTCGCAACATTCTCTGCGCCACGGGCACAGGAGGTGTGCACCCGGGCGCGTCCGACGCGAGGGGGACCGATGCGACGAGGCATGTTCCTGGCGACGGCGGCCGTTGCGGCCACCGGACTGCTGCTGGCCGGTTGCGGCGGCAGCGACGACAGCGGCGGTGGCGGTGGTGGCGAGACCACCTCGGCGTCGGCCGCGAAGGTGGGCGTGATCCTGCCCGACACCAAGTCCTCTTCACGCTGGGAGTCCGCGGACCGCAATTACCTGGAGCAGGCCTTCATGGACTTGGGCGTGGACTACGACATCCAGAACGCGCAGGGCGACAAGACCCAGTTCCAGACGATCGCCCACCAGATGATCACCAGCGGCGTGAACGTGCTGATGATCGTCAACCTGGACTCCGGCT
>NZ_JAGXJG010000229.1:0-277 GCF_019091725.1 Cellulomonas sp. GbtcB1
CGCAGCAGGAGCGGACCTACCTCGTTCTGCACCTGTCGAACCTGCTCTGCCACCCCCCCCCCACCCCGCGGCGCCCCCCCGGCGACCCGCGGGGACAGCTCAGGAGAGCACCGTGACATACGAGAAGGACGCTGCCGCGATCGTCGCGGCGGGCGGCGGCGAGGACAACATCACCTCGCTCTACCACTGCGTCACCCGCCTGCGGTTCGGGCTCGTCGACCGCGCGCGCGTCGACGCGGCCGCGGTCCGCGCCGGCGGCGCCGCGCAGGCGCTCAAC
>NZ_JAGXJG010000230.1:0-277 GCF_019091725.1 Cellulomonas sp. GbtcB1
GACCACCACGCCGTGCCCCGGGTCGCCGGTGCGGCGGGAGAAGACCCGGCGGCCGCCGCGCCGGGCGGGGGCGCCCACGAAGCCGGCGCCGAGCAGCGCGCGCAGCCGCCCCGTCAGCGGGCCGGTCGCGAGCGGACCCTCGGCGAGGGCGCCCGACGTGACACCAGCGCGGTACGCGGCGTACAGGTCGTCCTGGGCGGTCGACCAGGCCTCGGTCGCGGCGTCGCCGGCGTCCTCCAGCCAGCGGTACGGGTCGGCGACGGCGCGGCCGTGCAGG
>NZ_JAGXJG010000231.1:0-277 GCF_019091725.1 Cellulomonas sp. GbtcB1
GTACAATGCATATAATGAGTCTTGAATGTTCTTGATGATATTACATCCTTTATATCACATGCACTAAGTATCTTTCTAATACTAGTGTTGGTAGGGTTTGTTCACACTATGAGTACAATTAATTGTTATACCACGTACACTCTGTACTCTTCAAGTACCAGTGTTGCTAACGCTATGCCATACCCCTTAACAACATACAATACCACATACACCCCATACCTCAACTGTACTAATGTTGATAGTTTGTAATCCATATAATCTAACATGTATACTACAT
>NZ_JAGXJG010000232.1:0-277 GCF_019091725.1 Cellulomonas sp. GbtcB1
CTATCTGGATTTTTATCTGGGTTCGAGTTTTTGTTTAGGTCCTGTTCCTTGTCCTAGTTCTAGTTCGGTTCTAGTTCCATTTGCGATTTTGAGTTCGAGTTTGGCTTTGAGTTTGGGTCGGAGTTCAAGTCCTGCTTTGAGTTTGTGTTCGAGTCTAGATTTCAGTCTAGGTCCAGATCAGGCTTCGGGTGTGGGTTCGCTTCCTGGGTCTTAGTCTAGGTTGGGTCCGAGTTCCAAGTTCCAATCCTCATCTGAGTTTGGAGTTAGTTCTGGGTCT
>NZ_JAGXJG010000233.1:0-277 GCF_019091725.1 Cellulomonas sp. GbtcB1
CCACGTCAATCGAAAAGCGACACATGGCAACCACTCGAAAGCTGATGTGGAGCGATTTGACGTGTGACCAAGGGAGAGAGAGGCTAACATGGCAAATGGCGGATAATCGACCCCTGCGTTGCCTGGATCGTATAGGTTAACACTGCACATTGTAAGTGTGCATGAGCCAACTCGCACTGTTAAGAATGTATGGGTTAATCGTTTGTATGGTCACGTCGAACAAGGATAACGATGAGTATTAACGACCCGCATACTTTTGGGTCGACTCTACAAGTAT
>NZ_JAGXJG010000234.1:0-277 GCF_019091725.1 Cellulomonas sp. GbtcB1
ACGATCTTTTATATCTAATGAACTCTGGATAGTATTCAACTCCACCTAAACTCTATCACACTAAGAGAAGCATGATCTTTACAAGCTTTAGGGGTGGATCATAATCTCTATATACTTAGGGGTGGAAGTTATCCATAGTACCCTATATGTATATTCTCAGGGGTGGAGCCTACTCCACAATTCCCTATGGGACACATATCTTGGTTAAACATAGAGGGAATATAATGAGTCAGCTATTGTCACTATAAGTTCTTGATCGTGATTGTATGATCCATTT
>NZ_JAGXJG010000235.1:0-277 GCF_019091725.1 Cellulomonas sp. GbtcB1
CAACTCTATCTACGTCCTTCTGGGGATATGCAATTCAGATGGCAACCGACATTTTAAATGTTGTTCCATCTAAAGCAGTCCCTAAGACACCCGTCGAACTTTGGAATGGTCGTATACCTAGTTTACGCCACTACAGAATTTAGGGGTGCCCTGCTCATGTCTTAAGAAAGAAAGAAGGCAAACTTGAATCACGTACCGAAGTATGCATGTTTGTCGGAAATTCTAAAGAGACTAGGGGTGGACTATTTTATAGTCACAAGGATAATAAAGTGTATGT
>NZ_JAGXJG010000236.1:0-276 GCF_019091725.1 Cellulomonas sp. GbtcB1
CGCGGCGCCACCCCGGGCCGCCCGGCCCACCGGCGGATGGGTGGGCGCAGGGCGGTGCGGGGTGCGCGCGAAAAGGGCTCGCGCGCACCGTGCGGGAGTTCCTACCGTCGTGGGCATGTCCACTCTCGGAGCCGGGTTCCCGGGCGCCGCGGGACGCGTGGTGCGCGCCGACCGCGGGGCCGTGCTCGTGCTGCCCGCGGACGCCGGCGGGGCGGGGGACACGACCGGCGAGGCGGCGGGCCTCACGGCCGGCGACGCGGCGGGGGTGTCGACCGG
>NZ_JAGXJG010000237.1:0-276 GCF_019091725.1 Cellulomonas sp. GbtcB1
TTAAGGTAGCAGCAAGAGCATCCTCATCTAAATCTAAAGCAGTGAAAATGGCTGTAAAATAATCGTGAATTGCACCTGTCATATTAGATTTGGAAGTAACCCGAATGCCCGCTGCATTATGTAGAAATTTGATAGTGTTATTTGATTTCCTTGCCGAAGCTTTCGCATGGAAAAACTCAGTGTTGCGATCTCCAGAATTTAACCAATCAATCCGTGAACGTTGTTACCAATAGATTTCTTCTTGTTCTAACAATTCCTCCAGGATTGCTTCAGAGT
>NZ_JAGXJG010000238.1:0-276 GCF_019091725.1 Cellulomonas sp. GbtcB1
GCATAAATCGATTCAATCCAATGAGAACCGACCGATCTAATTACAATCGATAGCCAAACATTGGATATCAAATTGTGATTGGATCAGATTGGATGTTATTTTTAAATATTCAATTGGATCGGATCGGATGGTGGATGGGGTGTCCAAAAATCCAATACATCCAAGACCCAATCAAATTAATTAGTATTTTCATTTAATTTGAATGAGTTATTAGATTTTATATGGTTCTACGTAAAATCTATTTGTATTTTTTAAAATTAACGTTAAAATTTTACT
>NZ_JAGXJG010000024.1:0-58194 GCF_019091725.1 Cellulomonas sp. GbtcB1
CAACGACCTCGCGTCCACGGCCGGCGTCACGATCACCGCGCTCCAGCCGAGCGTGGCCGAGGCATTCGTGCCGGCGGGGGCCGCTGGCGCGTCCGCCGCCACCACCGGCGCCGACCCGGCGCGGCCGCGCGACGCCGGCGCCGCCTTCGGCGTCGGCTTCCACGCGACCTCGCGGATCCCGGCGGCCCACTTGAGCACGGCCACGAGCGGGCCGGCCGTGTCGACCACGCCGGCGAACGGGGTGGCCAGCAGCACGAGCACGTGGTCGCGCGCCTTCTGCGCCCGGCTCAGCCCGGAGTACCGCAGGTTGTAGAACAGCCCCAGCTGGTTGCTGCCCAGCCACATCAGCAGCCCGGCGCCGGTGACCACGCCGTAGACCGACAGCTCCGGTGCCGCGACGCCGACCGCGTCGCCCGCGAGGGCCCGCGTCGCCAGGACCCCGAGCACCACCGCGTTCGAGCCGAGCGCGAGCAGCGACACCGCGAACCCGAGCGCGTAGGTGAGCACCCGCAGCCGGATGACGACGCCGATGTGCCAGCGGTCGCGGCGGGACAGCCGGGACCAGTCGGCCTGCGCCCGCACGTGCGCGAGCGCCTGCAGGGAGCCGAACACCCAGCGCTCGCGCTGCTTGTAGGCGGCCTTCAGGCTGAACGGCGGCTGCTCGACCATCTCCGCGTGGTGCCAGCCGAAGACGTCCGGGCCGAACCGCAGGTACGCGCCGAGGCCGAACACGAGGTCCTCGGCGATGAGCGGGGCGCCGTCGAGCGTGCCGATGTCCCAGCCGATCTCGTTCTCCAGGTCCTGCCGGATCACGAGGTTGGAGCCGTGCAGGTGCATCGGCGGCGGGCTGGTCATGACGGTGTAGCACTCGTGGCAGCCGAACGGGCGGCTGGACTCCATCGCCTTGTTGAGCAGCGTCGCCCGGTCCCAGTCGAGCCCGTAGGAGATCATCCCCTCCGAGATGCCGACGGGGTGGTCGGTGAGCCGGTGCACGAGGCGGGCGAGGTTGTCCGGGGTGAGCACCGACTCCTCGTCGAAGTGCACCACGTAGCAGTCGTCCGGGTCCGCCCGGTGCTGCTCCACCATGTACTCGAGCGCGCGCGCCTTGAGCCGGGTGCCCTTCGGCGTCGCGTAGTCGGGCGGCAGCAGGAACGGCCGGACGGGCACGGCCGCGTCGCGGTACCGGTGCGCGAGGGCGGCGACCTCGCGGGCGTCCTCGGTGACGACCTCGACCCGCACGACCCGGCGCAGCGCCGGGTACCGGGCGACGCCCTCGAGCACCTGGTCGATCCCGCGCTCGACGACCGGCAGCGCGCCGCCCTTGGTCGTGATCTGGATCAGGAACCGGTGCGTGCGCCCCGCGTCCTGCGCGCAGGCCCGCGAGAGGCGCAGGTCGGAGTCGGTGAGCCGCGCCCGCGAGACGTGCCCGTGCGCCGTGGCGCGGACGACCGTCGACCAGTAGTAGAGGTAGGTGAGGACGAGGAGCACCATCGCCCCGAACAGGAGCCAGCCGACGGGCGACAGGGGCGGCAGCAGACGCGTCATGCGACGAGTGCGGGCGCGAGGGCGTGCAGGGGCATGCGGACCTGTTCGGCCGGCGCGCGGGCGGGCGGAGCCACCCGACCGGGTGAACGCCCCCGGAGCCGCCCGGCCTGGGTGCCAGCACCCCCGAGGTGGGCCTGGACCCCGGCGTCAGGCGAAGTGCATCGTCGGGATGCCGTACGCGCGCGGGTCCGGCACGCGCAGCAGCGCCGGCGCGACGACCTCCTCGACGAGCACCTCGACCGTGTAGTGCGTCTCGGCGCTCAGCACGTGCCCGGCGAACCCCGCGGCGGCGGCGTTCTTCACGCCGACGGCCAGGTGCAGGTGCGGCGTGGGGGTGCCGGTCTCGGCGTCCCACAGGATGGTGCCGCTGCCGATGCCCTCGGTGTAGGTCACGGTGACCTCGTGGGGGAGCGGCGGCTCCTGATCGTCGACCGGCACGTCGGCCGCGATGAACCGCGCGGTGCGGAACGCCCCGGAGAACACGGGGACGAAGCCCTGCCGGATGCCGTGCTCCCGGCACGCCTCCGTCAGCGCCGCCAGCACCTCGTCGCCGGGCTCCAGCACGACCGCCACGCGCCGGCCGGTGGTCACCTCGGTGCTCCGCACGCTCAGACCTCCGCGGGGTCGAGGGCGAGCGCGGGCACGGCGGCGCCGATCCGCTCCGCGTGCGCGCAGATCTCGGCGAGCAGCGCGGCCTTGCCGGCGTCGGGCAGGAACGACGACGCCACCGCGTTGGCGGCGAGCACGCCGACCTGGTCCTCGGTGACGTTCCCGGCGGCGACCAGCGCGCGCACGTTGTCGTCCAGGTACCCGCCGAAGTAGGCGGGGTCGTCCGAGTGCACCGACGCGCGCAGGCCCTCGTCGAGCATGACCGCGATCGGGTGGTCCGCCAGGTCGGGCCCGGCGGTGCGCAGCGCGAGGTTGGACAGCGGGCACACGGTCAGCGGGGTGCGGGTGGCGCGCAGGTGGGCGACGAGCTCGACGTCCTCCAGCGCGCGGTTGCCGTGGTCGATCCGCTCCGCGCCCAGGATGTCCAGGGCCTCCCACACGTAGTCCGGCCCGCCCTCCTCGCCGGCGTGCGCGACGCGGCGCAGGCCCTCGGCGGCGGCGCGCTCGAAGACGTCGCGGAACAGCGACGGCGGGAAGCCGACCTCGCTGGAGTCCAGGCCGACCGCGAGCAGCAGCGACCGGTGGGGGAGCACGGCCTCGAGCGTCGCCATCGCCGCCTCGGGGCCGAGGTGCCGCAGGAAGCAGACGATCAGCCCGCCCGACATGCCGTGGACCGCGCGGGCGTCGGCGAGCGCCGCGGACAGCCCGAGCAGCACGTCCTCGACCGGGACGCCGCGCTCGGTGTGCGACTGCGGGTCGACGAAGATCTCGGCGTGCCGGACGCCGGCCGCGGCGGCGCGGGCCAGGTAGCGGGCGCCGAGGTCCTGGAAGTCCTGGCGGGTGCGCAGCACGTCGAGGTTCGCGTAGTAGACGTCGAGGAACTCCTGCAGGTCGCGGAACGGCGCGCCCCGCCCGGCGCCCGCGGGGACGGGCAGCCCGTTGCGGTCCGCCAGCACGCGGATGAGGTCGGCGTCCAGCGTGCCCTCGATGTGCACGTGCAGTTCAGCCGTCGGCCACACGTCCTGCTCCCGGTCGTTCGTCGTTCGTCGGTCGTCGCGGAGGTGTCGTCCACGCTTGCCGGGAAGCCAACCACAGGGCCGTGGCCTGCGGCCTCGTGCGATCCACCAACGACCGGCGGCGGTCCCGGGGCGAGGGGCTGGGCGATCCGCCGGGTGCGCGGCCGCACGCCCTCGTCGTGTGACGCGCACGTGACGCGCTCGGTGGGTCGCACAACGGACCGCACCGCCGGGGTGGGTCGAGTTCGGAGGATCCCACATGGCGACGGCCGAGCCCGGGCCTGTCGAATGGGTGCAGTCGCCGGGTCGCCCGGCGCGACCCTCCCCCTGGCACCGCGGCCGCCCGTAGCCGCGGGCGCCGCACGACGTGATCGAGGTTGACGTGACCCGCTCCTTCACCGCGCGCCCCCGGCGCCGGATCGCCGGCCTGGCCGCCGCCGTGGCCGCCGCCGGCCTCCTGCTCTCCGCCTGCTCCTCGGACGACACCGCCGGCTCGTCCGGCGACGCGTCCGGCGCCGCCGAGTCGTTCGACGCGGTGAGCGTCCAGCTGTCCTGGCTGAAGAACCAGCAGTTCGCCGGCGAGTACCTCGCGGTGGAGGACGGCCTGTACACGGACGCCGGGTTCGCGGACGTCACGCTGACCGCGGGCGGCTCGTCGGCGACCTCCGCCGAGGCGGCCGTCGCCTCCGGCCAGGCCTTCGTCGGCCTGTCCTCCCCGCTGATCACCGCCCCGGCGATCCAGAGCGGCGCCGCCCTGAAGATCGTCGGCGCGACGTACCAGCAGAACCCGTTCGCGCTGGTGTCGGCCACGTCCGCGCCGATCGAGGGCCCGGACGACCTGGCCGGCAAGACGATCGCGGTCTCCGACTCGAACACGCTGGTGTGGAACGCGTTCCTCGCCGCCAACGAGATCGACGCCTCCGAGGTCACGACGGTGCCGCTGTCCGACACCTCGATGCTCACCACCGGCCAGGTGGACGGCTTCATCGGCTACACCACGACCGGCGCCGCCGCGCTGACCGCGGCGGGCTTCGACGCCACCGAGTTCCTGCTCGCCGAGAACGGCCTGCCGATGGTCGGCGAGGTGCTGGTCACCTCCCAGGAGGCCATCGACGAGCGCCCCGAGGAGGTCAAGGCGTTCCTGCTCGCCACGGCCGAGGGCTGGCGCGCGGCGCTGGACGACCCGGAGCGCGCCGTCGACCTCACCGTGAACACGTACGGCAAGGAGCAGCAGTACGACGCCGACGCGATCACGCTGTCGTTCGACCGCCAGGCGACGCTGATCGAGTCGGACGAGACCGCGACGAACGGCCTGCTCACCGTCAGCGACGAGCTGCAGGAGGGCACCATCGCCTCTCTCGGCTACGCCGGCGTCGACATCACGGCCGACGAGCTGTTCGACCTCTCGCTCCTCGACGAGGTCTACGCCGAGAACCCGGACCTGCTCTCGTGACCGACCCCCAGTCCACGCCCGCCCCCGTGCTGCCGACCCTCTCGGCCGCGGGGGCGGGCGTGCCCACGTCCCCGGCCCCGGGCATCGAGATCGCCGGCCTGGGCAAGGAGTTCCGCTCCGGCCGCCGGTCCGTGACCGCGCTGGAGGACGTGAGCCTGTCCACCCCGCGCGGCTCGTTCCTGTCGCTGCTCGGCCCGTCGGGGTGCGGGAAGTCGACGATCCTGCGCATCCTCGCGGGCCTCGAGACGCCGTCGTCGGGCACGGTCGCCGTGAACGGCACGCCCGTCGCGACCGGGAAGCGCGCCGACGGCATGGGCATCGCGTTCCAGGACCCGGCCCTGCTGCCCTGGCGCTCGGTGCAGAAGAACATCCGGCTGCCCCTGGAGATCCAGAAGCGGAAGGACGACGGGATCGTCGACGAGCTGATCGAGCTCGTCGGCCTCACGGGCTTCGAGAAGGCCCGCCCGGCGCACCTGTCCGGCGGCATGCGGCAGCGCGCGTCCATCGCCCGGGCCCTCGCGGTGCGGCCGGACTTCCTGCTGCTGGACGAGCCGTTCGGCGCCCTCGACGACATGACCCGGCAGCGGCTGAACTTCGAGCTGCAGCGGATCTGGACCGAGCGGTCCGCGACGACGCTCATGGTCACGCACGGCATCGCCGAGGCGGCGCTGCTGTCGGACTACGTGGCCGTGATGTCCGCGCGCCCGGGCCGGATCGTCGAGGTCGTCGAGATCCCGTTCGAGCGCCCGCGCACGCCCGAGATGATGCGGACCCCGGAGTTCCACGAGGTGGTCGACCACCTGTCGGGGCTGCTGTTCTCCCCGGGTGGCGCCGCCGCCGGCAGGGGCACGGAGTGAGCGTCGCCCTCGCGCGGTTCCGCGGCGCCCTGGCCCGCCCGTGGGTCGGCGGCACCGTCGGCATCGTGCTGCTGATCGCCCTGTGGTGGGCGATGACCGTCGGCCTGGAGAACAGCACGTCGTTCCCGTCCCCGGTCGACGTGGCCCGCTCCGCGGTCGCGGACGGCTGGCCGTTCTACGAGGCCAACGTCGTCCCGACCCTGACGCGTGCCGCGCAGGGCTACCTGTGGGGCAACCTCGCCGGCCTGGCGCTGGCCGCGGTCGTGCTCGTGGTGCCGCGCCTGGAGGACGTGATCACCCAGGTCGGCGTCATCTCGGCCTGCCTGCCCGTCACCGCGATCGGCCCGATCGTGATGGTCATCTTCGGCGGCCGCGCCTCGGCGATCTTCCTCGGCGCGCTGCTCGTCTTCTTCACCACGCTCGTCGGCGCCATCCTCGGGATGCGCTCGGCGAGCCGCAGCTCGCTGGACCTCGTCGCCGCGTACGGCGGCGGCCGGTGGACGCAGATCCGCAAGGTCCAGCTCATGTCGGCGCTGCCGGCGATCGTCACCGCCCTGCAGGTGGCGGTCCCGGCAGCGCTGCTCGGCGCCGTCGTCGGGGAGTACCTCGGCGGCATCGACGCGGGCATCGGCGTGGCGCTCAACGCGGCGCAGCGCCAGATCCAGCCCGACCGCGTGTGGGCGCTGAGCATCCTGGCCGGTCTGATCGCGCTCGGCGGCTACGCGCTCGTCGGCCTGGTCGGGCGGGTCCTCACCCCCTGGGCGAAGGAGAAGCGCGGATGAGCGGCGGGACGGGGCGGTTCGTCGCCCGCCGGGTCGGCACCCTCGCGGCCGCCGTGGTCGTGGCCCTCGCCCTGTGGGTGGCGGTGCTCGAGGTGTTCGACGTCAGCCCGCTCATCGGCAAGCGCCCCTGGGACGTGTTCGACTACGTCGTCACCGCCGAGGGCGCCGCCGACCACCGCGCGACCATCGCCGCCGACCTCGCGGTCACGGTCCGGGACGCCGGCATCGGGTACGTCGTCGGCCTCGCCGCGGCGTTCCTGCTCGCCGTGGTGTTCTGCGTGTCGCCGGTGCTGGAGCGGATCGTCATGCCGACCGCGATGGTGCTGCGGTCGATCCCGCTCGTCGTGCTGACGCCGCTGATCACGCTGATCTTCGGCATCGGCCAGGCGGGCGTGACGGCGATCGTCATCCTCGTGGTGTTCCTGCCCGCGCTGGCGAACATCCTCTACGGGCTGCGGAGCGTGTCCGGGGAGCACCGGGACTTGGTGCTCGCGTACGGCGGCTCGTCGTGGACGGTGCTGCGCAAGGTGGCCCTGCCGGCGGCCGTGCCGTCGACGCTGGCCTCCGCGCGGATCGCCGTCCCGTCCGCCGTGACCGGCGCGATGATCGCCGAGTGGCTGTCGACCGGCCAGGGCCTGGGCGGCGCGATCTCCAAGGCCGCGGGGTCGTTCGGCTACGACGCGATGTGGGCCTCGGCGATCACGGTCGCCGCGGTGACGATGCTGGCGTACGCGGTGCTGAGCATCGTGGACACGCTGGTGCAGGAGCGGATCGGGCAGCTGACGTGACCGGCGTGACGCTCGTCCTGCGCGGCGGGACCGTCGTCGACGGCACCGGCGCCGCCCCCGTGGAGGCGGACGTGCTCGTGGCCGGCGACCGGGTCGCGGCGGTCGGCCCGGGCCTCGCCGCCTCGGCGCCCGCCGGCGCGCGGGTGGTCGACGCCGCCGGCCTGGTCGTCGCGCCCGGGTTCATCGACGCGCACACCCACTCGGACGTCGTGCCGTTCATGGCCGAGGCCCAGCCGTTCAAGGTGCTCCAGGGCGTCACCACCGAGGTGGTCGGCAACTGCGGCAACTCGGCGGCCCCGCTGGTCGACGACCGCGCGGTGGAGCTGCACCGGCCGATCTCGTCGACCGTCGCCGCCGGGGTGTCCTCGTGGCCGCGCACGTTCGCCGGGTACCTGGACGCCGTCGAGGAGCACGGCCCGACGACGCACGTCGCGTCGCTGGTCGGGCACCACACGCTGCGGATCAGCGCGAACGGCATGGCCGAGGCGCTCGCGCCGGGCGCGCTGGACCGGATGGCGGAGCTCGCGGACCAGGCGTTCGCCGACGGCGCGTTCGGGTTCTCGACCGGCCTGATCTACGCGCCGGGCGTGTACGCGGACACCGACGAGGTCGCCGCCCTCGCCGCGGTCGCCGCCCGCTGGGGCCGGCCGTACGCCACGCACATGCGCGACGAGGGCGACGGCCTGGCGGACTCGCTGGCCGAGACGTTCGAGGTCGCCCGGCGCACCGGCGTCCGGGTGCAGGTCTCGCACTGCAAGGCCGCCGGCCGCCGGAACCACGGGCGCGCGGGCGAGCTGCTCACGGCGCTCCGGGCCGCGCGGGCCCAGGGCGTCGACGCGCACGGCGACGCGTACCCGTACACGACGGGGGAGAGCTTCCTCACCGCGCTGCTCCCGGCCGAGGCGCAGGTCGGCGGGCGCGCGGAGCTCGTGCGCCGGCTGTCCGACCCGGCCACCCGCACGGCCCTGCTCGAGCGCGCCCTGGCCGGCGGCCCCGGCTCCGGGTCCTGGACCCAGACGACCCCCGCGGGCGTGCTGCTGTCGATGCACACCGACGCGGGGCTGCTCGGCCGGAGCGTCGCCGACGTCGCCGCCGAGCGCGGCCTCGACGCCTGGGACGCGCTGTGCGACCTCGTGCTCGCCGACCCCGGCGCGATGATGGTCTACGAGCTCATGGCCGAGGACGACGTGCGCGCGATCCTCGCCGACCCGCTCATCGCGATCGGCTCGGACAACTCGGTGCCGGTCGGCAACGCGCACCAGCGCGGCTGGGGCTGCTTCCCGACGGTGCTCGGCCGGTACGTCCGGGACCTCGGCGTCCTCGAGCTCGCGGAGGCGGTCCGGAAGATGACCTCGCTGACCGCCGACGCGCTCGGGCTGCCCGACCGCGGCCGGCTCGTGCCGGGCGCGATCGCGGACGTGGCCGTCTTCGACCCCGCCACCGTGGGGCACCCCGGGACGCCGCAGCGGCCGTGGGAGCGGCCCTCCGGCATCGCGTACACGGTGCTCGCCGGGACCGTGGTCGTCGACGGCGGGGAGTTCACCGGCGTGCGCGCGGGGCGGGTGCTGCGGGCGGGCCGGCCCGAGCCCGTCGGCCGGTCGGCCGCCACGGGAGCCGGCGCGTGAGCGGCCGGCACGCGGCCGGGTCCGGGGCGACCGCCGCCGTGGCCGCCGCGGACCTCGAGCTGCCCGCCATGCTGCTGCGCGACGACGCGATCGAGCACAACGTCCGGGCGATGGCCGACTGGTGCCGCGCCGCCGGCGTGCAGCTCGCCCCGCACGCCAAGACGCACATGTCCCGCGACCTGGTCCGCCGGCAGACGGCCGCGGGGGCGTGGGGGTTCACCGCCGCGACGCCCGCGCAGGTCCGCACGCTCGCCGGCTGGGGCGTCGGCCGCGTGCTGCACGCGAACGTCCTGGTCGACCGCGGGTCGATCGCCTGGGTCGCCGAGCATCTGCTCGCGGCCGGCTCCGCGACCGAGTACCTCTGTTACGTCGACAGCGACGCCGGCCTGGACCTGCTGCTGGCCGAGCTCGACCGGCTCCGGCCCGACCGGCCGCTGCCGCTGCTGCTGGAGCTCGGGTTCCGCGGCGGCCGCACGGGCGTGCGGGACGACGTCGCCGCGCTGGCGCTGGCCGGCCGGGTGGCGGGCGCCGAGCGCGTCCGGCTCGCGGGCGTCTCCGCGTTCGAGGGCCTGATGCCGGTCGGCGACGACCCCGGCGCCCCGCCCGGGGCCGCCGACCTGCTGGCGCGGGTCCGGGCCCTGGTCACCGCGATCACCGAGGCCGGCCTCGTCGCCGGCGTGCCCGTGGTCACGGCCGGCGGCTCCTCGTACTTCGACCTGGTCGCGCGCGAGCTCGGCCCGGCGATGTGGGACCGGCCGGTCACGACCGTGCTGCGGTCCGGCTGCTACGTGACGCACGACCACGGCGTCTACCGGCGCACGTCGCCGCTCGGCGCCGACCGGGGGTCCGCGACCCTGCGGCCCGCGTTCGAGCTGCGCGCGAGCGTGCTGTCGGCCCCGGAGGACGGGCTGGTGATCGCCGGGTTCGGGCGGCGAGAGGCGCCGACCGACGACCGGCTGCCGGTGGTGCTGGGGGTCGCGGGGGTCGCGGCCGACGCGCCCGACGCGTCCGACGTGGCCGAGTGGCAGGTCACCGGCGTCAACGACCACCACGCCTTCCTCCGCGTCCCGCCGGGCACCCGCGTCGCGCCGGGTACCGTGCTCCGGCTGGGGATCAGCCACCCCTGCGGCGCGTTCGACCGGTGGCGGCACCTCCCGCTGGTCGACGCCGAGGACCGCGTCGTCGGCGAGATCACGCCCCGCCTCTAGGGCGCCCGCGCGCCCGCCCGCCCCCCGCCGGGGACCTCCCCGGCCCGCACCACCCGCGAAGGACCCGCCATGACCGACAGCACCCACGAGAACGTCCTCGACGGCCTCCCGCTCTGGGACGGCGAGCGCGAGGTCGGCCCGGCCCGGCTGACCTGGTCCGGCGACGAGATCCTCGCGGTGGAGGAGGCGCCGGCCCGGCACGCGGACCTCAGCGTGGTCCCGGGGCTCGTGGACACGCACGTGCACCTCGGCTACCCGGCGGGCGCGCCCGCGAAGGACCCGTCGGCGTGGCCGATCCTCACCCCGCCGGAGGAGCGGTCGCTGCACGTCGCAGCGAACGCGCTGCGCTGCGCCCGCGCGGGTGTCACCACGCTGCGCGACCTGGCCGCGGACTCGATCCAGCTCGCCGTGGGCCGCGCGTTCGACGCGGGCGTCCTGACGGGGCCGCGCCTGCTGTCGCACGGCCAGGTCGGCATGACCGCCGGCCACGGCGACCTGTTCGTGCCGCCGCACTACCCGCACCGGCCGCCGACCGCCGACAGCCCCGACGAGTGCCGCAAGCTGGTCCGCGTCTGGGCCCGGTCGGGCGCCGCGGGCGTGAAGATCTACACCTCCGGCGGCGTGCTCTCGATGGGGGACAAGGTCGGCTGGCGCAACCAGACCACCGAAGAGATCCGCACCACGGTGGACGAGGCGCACGCCCTCGGCCTGCTGGTCGCCGCGCACACGCACTCGGTGGAGGGGCTCGACATCGCGCTCGCCGAGGGCGTCGACTCGATCGAGCACGGCACCGCGATCGCCGAGCACCACCTCGCCGCGCTGGTCGAGCGGGACCTGCCGGTCGCGCCGACGCTGCTGATCAACGACATCATCGCGGAGGCCCGCCGGCCGGTGTCCGCGGAGGCGCAGGCCAAGGCCCGCGACGTCGTCGCGCTGCGGGACGCCGGGTTCGCCCGCGCCGCGGAGGCGGGGGTGCGGTTCGTGCTCGGCACGGACGCCTCGGGGCAGTTCGTCGGCTTCGGGGACCAGATGGAGGAGGTCCGCACGATGGCGGCGATGTTCGGCTGGACGCCCGCGCGGGCGCTCGCCGCCGCCACCTCGGACGCGGCCGACGCGATTCGGCTGGGGTCGGTCACGGGCCGGCTCCGCCCGGGGCTCGGCAGCGACTTCGTCGTGCTGCGCGGTCGCCCGTGGGAGGACGTCGACGCGCTGCGGGTGGAGAACATCGTGGCCGTGGTGTCGCGCGGGCGGGTCGTCGCCGGCGCGCTGCCGGACTGAGCCCCGGGCAGGATGGCGCGCATGCCGATCCGACCCGGCGCCCGCACGCGCGCCGTCGCCCTCCTCGCCCTGCCGCTCCTGCTTCTCGCGGGGTGCGGGACGTCGGGCGGGCCGGAGCCCGGGCCGGAGGCCGCCACGTCGGCGGCGCCCGCCCCGAGCGCGACCCCGGCGCCCGCGCCCAGCCCCACGCCGTCGACGGGGCCCGAACGCCCGCTGCTCAACGCCGGCACCGTGGCGGAGGGCGCGCCGGTCACCGTCTCCGGCGAGGGGCCGGCGCGGATCGCCGTCGTCCGGGACGGCGACTTCGGCGTCGTGGCGCAGCTCGACTGCGCCGCCTGCACCGGCGACGTCGTGCTCACCTCCGACGGCCGCATGTCGCCCTGGGGCGCGGGCCCGGCGCCGCTCACCGGGACGTACCTGGTCGACGTGCTCGAGGGCACGGACGCCAAGCAGGGCTTCCTGCTGGACGCGGTCGGCCCCTGGACGCTCACGTTCTCGAGCTGGAACGAGCTTCCGGTGCTGACCGGGCCGCAGCAGGGGACCGGCGCCGCGGTGCTGCTGCTCGGCGACACCGCGAGCGGCGCCCGGATCGACTACACCCCGGCGGGGCCGGACGACTCGCTGCTGGCCCGGGTCGTGTCGGCGGTCGACGTCGACCCCGCCACCGGCCCGGCGTCGCTGGTGCTCGGCGGGGACGAGGCGCTGAGCGAGACGGCGGACGTGGCGCTGCCCGGCGTCGTGGCGCTGAGCACCAACGGGACGTGGACGGTCACGCCGCTGCCGTGAGGCCCGGGCGCGCCCGAGGGTGGCGTCCTGCGACCGGCCGCGCCAGGCTGGGCCGCGAGGACGCGACCTTCGGGAGGCACGGTGCGGGACAGCTACGACTACGTCGTCGTCGGGGCCGGGATGGCGGGCGACGCCGCGGCGCACGGGATCCGCGAGGTCGACCCGGGCGGGACGATCCTGGTGATCGGCCGCGAGCCGACCGCGCCGGTGACCCGGCCCGCCCTGACCAAGAAGCTCTGGACCGACCCGGAGTTCGCGTTCGACCAGGTGTGGCTGCCGACCGCGGAGGAGACCGGCGCGGAGCTGCTGCTCGGCGAGGCGGTGGTCGCTGTCGACACCGCGGCGCGCACCGTGACGACGGACGCCGACGTCACGGTCGGCTACGGCGCGCTGCTGCTCGCGACCAGCGGGCACCCGCGCCGGCTGCCGGGCGTCGAGGACTCCGGCCGCGTCATCTACTTCCGCACCGTGCGCGACTACGAGCGGCTGCGCGACCTCGCCGGCGGCGGCCGGCACGTCGTCGTGGTCGGCGGCGGCTACATCGGCACCGAGCTCGCCGCGGCCCTGGTGCAGAACGACACCCGGGTCACGCTGGTGTTCACCCAGGACGTGCTCACGGGCTCGACGTTCCCGGCCGCGCTGGCGCGGAAGGTCGAGCGCCGGTACGCCGACGCGGGCGTGACGCTGCTGCGCGGCGCGAAGGTCTCCTCGACGGAGTCCGGGCCGGACGGGGTGGTCGTCACCCTGGACGACGGGCGCACGCTGGCGGCGGACGGCGTGGTCGTCGGCGCCGGCCTGGAGATCGAGACCGACCTCGCGCGCGCCGCGGGCCTGGAGGTCGACGACGGCGTGGTGGTGGACGACCGGCTGCGGACGTCCGACCCGCACGTGTGGGCCGCCGGCGACGTCGCCCAGTACCCGGACCGCCTCCTGGGCCGCCGCCGCGTCGAGCACGTGGACAACGCCACCACGATGGGCCGGCAGGCGGGCCGCAACCTGGCGGGCGCCGACGAACCGTACGACCACACCCCGTTCTTCTACTCCGACCTGTTCGAGCTCGGCTACGAGGCGGTCGGCCGGCTGGACGCGTCGCTCGAGACCGTCGAGGACTGGCACGGCGACGACCTCGGCGCGGGCGTCGTCTACTACCTCGACGGCGGCCGGGTGGTGGGCGTGCTGCTGTGGGACGTGTGGGACGCGACCGATCGCGCGCGCGAGGTGATCGCCGGGCAGACCGACGTCCGGCCGGAGGCGCTGCGCGGGCTGATCGGCTGACGCCGGCGGGGCCCGCGGGGTGCTGGCACCCGGGTGGCGCGGCCGGGAGCCGCGTCCGCGCGCACCCGGCTGCGCACGTGCGCCCGGACGTGGCATCGTGGGGTCACGAGGTGCCCGATCCCCCTGGAGGTGCCGCAGTGCCGCTCACCCTCGACGCCGCCCTGCGTTCGGTCGCGGGCGAGCACCGGCCGCACAACGAGGACTCGGCCGGCTGCGCGCCGGGGTACGCGTTCGTCGCGGACGGGGTCGGCGGGCACGCGGGCGGTGACGTCGCGTCCTGGACCGTCGCGCACCGGCTGATGGCGGCGCTGGCGGCCTCCGGCGCGGACCGGTTCACCGCCGAGGACCTGCGCGCGGCGGTGGCGACCGCGAACGCCGACCTCGCGGAGCGGGTGCGCGCGGACCCGTCGCTGGAGGGCATGGCGACGACCTTCACCGGCGTGTTCTGCGCGGAGGAGGCCGTCCGCGTGATGCACATCGGCGACTCGCGCGCGTACCTGTGGCGCGACGGCGAGGGGCGCCGGGTGACGCGGGACGACTCGCTGGTGCAGCTGCTCGTCGAGGCGGGGGTCATCGACGCCTCCGAGGCGGCGCACCACCCGCGGCGCAACGTGATCCTGCACTGCCTGGCCGGCGACGCCGAGGACGCCGCGCACGTCACGGTGCTCGAGGTCGACGCGCGGCCGGGGGACCGGTGGCTGATGTCCACCGACGGGCTGACGGACTACGTGCCGGAGGAGCGGGTGCTGGCGCTGCTCGGCACCCCGGGCGGGCCCGAGGCCGTGGCGGAGGCGCTCGTCGGCGAGGCCCTGGACGCCGACGCGTGGGACAACGTCACCGTCGTGGTGGCGGACGTCGTGGCCGCGGGGCAGGCTCCGGCGGACGGTCAGGCGCGCCTGGCCGGGGCCGCCGCCGACGACCGGCTGCCGGCCGCCGCGGGCTGACCGCCGTCTGCTCCCGGCAGACGGGCGTCTGCCCAGGGCAGACCCGGGGCCGCCGGGGGCGTGCGCGGTGCGAGCGTGCGGGGACCAGCCCACCCGAGGAGGCCCGCATGTCACCCGTCCCCGTCCCGCCCGCCGCCCGCGCCGAGGCCCCGCCCGCCCGCGCGTTCGACGACGACCTCGCCGCCCGACTGCTGCACCAGCGGATCGTCGTGCTCGGCCAGGAGGTCGACGACGCCGTCGCCAACCGCGTCTGCGCCCAGCTGCTCCTGCTGTCCGCCGAGGACCCGCGGCGCGACATCGCGCTGTACATCAACTCGCCAGGCGGCTCGGTCACGGCCGCCATGGCGATGTACGACACGATGCGGCTGATCCCGAACGACGTCGCGACGCTCGCGATGGGGCTCGCGGCCAGCGCCGGGCAGTTCCTGCTCAGCGCCGGCACCCCGGGCAAGCGGAACGTCATGCGGCACGCCCGCGTCCTCATGCACCAGCCGTCCGGGGGCATCGGCGGCACCGCCGTCGACATCGCGATCCAGGCGCAGAACCTGGCGCACACCAAGCGGACGATGCAGGCGCTGATCGCCGAGCACACCGGCCAGACCGTCGAGACGATCGAGCGCGACTCCGACCGGGACCGCTGGTTCACCGCCGAGGAAGCCCTGGCCTACGGGTTCGTGGACCGCGTGGTCGAGCACCTGGACGACGTCCGCCCGGACGCGGCGCAGCGGCGGGCGGGCCTCTGATGCCCGGGACCTACACCGTGCCGGTGGTCGTCGAGCAGCGGCCGAACGGCGAGCGCGCGTCCGACGTGTTCTCCCGGCTGCTGAGCGACCGGATCGTGTTCGTCGGGACCGAGATCGACGACGGCGTGGCGAACGTGGTCGTCGCCCAGCTGCTGCACCTGCAGTCCGAGGACCCGGACCAGCCGATCCACCTGTACCTGAACTCGCCGGGCGGCTCCGTCACGGCGCTGCTCGCGATCTACGACACCATGCGCTACGTCCGGCCCGACGTGGCGACGTACTGCCTCGGGCAGGCGGCGTCCGCGGCGGCGGTGCTGCTCGCGGCCGGGGCGCCCGGGCAGCGGCACGTGCTCGAGCACGCGCGGGTGCTGCTGCACCAGCCGTCGGGCGGGGCGCAGGGGACGGCGGCGGACCTGGAGCTGCAGGCCGCGGAGATCCTCCGGCTGCGCGGGCAGGTCGACGAGATCCTCGCCGCCCACACCGGGCGGTCGCGCGAGCAGCTGCGGGCCGACACCGACCGGGACCTCGTGCTGTCGGCGCACCAGGCGGTGGCGTACGGGATCGCGGACACGGTGATCACCACCCTCAAGCCGCCACGCGCCCCGTCCGCGGCGGCCTGACCCCGGGGGCACGCGGGTCCGGCCCGGCCCGGCCCGGCGGAGTGGAGACGAGTGGAGCGTTCCGTCGGGACACGCCGGGCGTGTCCGGCAGAACGCTCCACTCGAGGCTCGGCCCCACGGTTAGCGGGCCCCGGGTCAGGCGGCGAGCAGGACCGCCGAGCGCGGGGGCTGCCCGGTCGGGAGCGGGGTGACCCGGGCGAGGCCCGCGCCGTCGGTCGCGCCGGCGACCGGGGCCGCCGCCAGGTCGACGACCACCCGGCCCTCCGCGCGGGCCAGGACGGCGTGCGCGTCGCCCACCAGGTCGACCAGCCGCAGCCCCAGCGCCCGGCAGACGGCGCCCAGCACCTCGGAGGAGGCCTCCTTGCGGCCGCGCTCGACCACGGAGAGGTAGGGCACCGAGACGCGCGCGGCGTCCGCGACGTCGCGCAGGGTGCGGCCCTGGCGCTCGCGGTGCCGGCGGAGGACGGCGCCGACGAGGACGCGCAGCGGCGGCTCGGGGCGGGCGGCGACGGGGTCGGCGGGCCGAGCGGGCCCCGTGCGCCCGCGAGGCGTGGCGGGGGTGGCGGGCGGTGCGGCGGCGACGTGCGGCATGGGCGGACCTCCTCGGTCCCCGCCACGCTAGCGCCGCGACCCTCGCCGCGGCCGGGCGCGCCGTTCTGCCCTCAGCAGACGTCGCGGGACCCGCCCCGGCCGCCCGGGCGCCCGGCCCCCTTGACTTCGAGCGCGCTCCAAGCGGCATCGTCCGAGGAGCCGGCGCGGTCCGCGCGCCGGAACGACCCCCGGAGGAGCCACCATGCGCCTGGGCGCCCACCTCATGCGGTTCGACGCGGTCGAGCCCGCCCGGCTCGGTCCCGAGCTCGCCGACACGGCCGAGGCGGCGGAGGACGCCGGTCTGGCCTGGCTGTCGGTGATGGACCACTTCTTCCAGATGGAGCCCGCGGGCTTCCCCGCGAGCGACCCGATGCTGGAGGCGTACACGACGCTCGGCATGCTGGCCGGCCGCACGGAGACGGTGCAGCTCGGCGCGCTCGTCACGGGCGTGACCTACCGGCACCCCGGCCTGCTGGCGAAGATCGTCGCGACCCTGGACGTGCTGTCCCAGGGCCGCGCGACGCTCGGCATCGGCGCCGCCTGGTACGAGAAGGAGCACGTCGCGCTCGGGGTGCCCTACCCGCCGCTGAAGGAGCGGTTCGAGCGGCTGGAGGAGACGCTGCGGATCTGCCGGCAGATGTGGGACCCCGAGGACGAGGGACCGTTCGAGGGCGAGCACTACCGGCTCGCGGAGACGCTGTGCCGCCCGCTGCCGCTCAGCCGGCCCGGCCGCGGCCCCGAGATCCTCGTGGGCGGGTCGGGGGAGCGCAAGACCCTGCGGCTCGTCGCGCAGTACGGCGACGCGTGCAACCTGTTCGAGACCGGGCCGGAGGAGGTCGGCCGCAAGCTGGACGTGCTGCGCGGGCACTGCGACGACGTCGGCCGGGACTACGCGGACATCCGGGTGACGCTGCTGATGGGCGGCGACCAGCTGCTGTCCGGGGACGTCGACGGCTTCGTCGCGGCGGCGCGCCCGTACGCCGACCTCGGCGTGGAGACGGTCATCCTGCGCCCGCCGGCCGAGGTGCCGCTGGCGACCTGGGTCCGGGACCACGTGGCGCCCGCGGTGCCGCGGGTGGCGGAGCTGGGCGCGCGCTGAGCGGGGCGGGCCGCCCGCGGTCCGCTCCCGACGTGCGGCCGGGCCCGACCTGACCGCACGATGGGCGCATGCAGGGGCGGGCCGACGACGGCTGGTGGGGTGTGGTGCTCGACGCGCCGGAGCCGTGCGCGCTCGCGGCGTTCTACGCGGAGGTGCTGGGCTGGCAGGTCGTCGGCGACGACCCGGACCACGCGGTCGTCGCGGCGCCGTCCGGCGTGGCCTACCTCGCGGTGCAGCGCAGCCCCGACCACAGGCCGCCGGTGTGGCCCGCGGAGCCCGGCGACCAGCAGCGCCAGCTGCACCTGGACGTCGAGGTGCTGGACCTGGAGGAGGCGGTCGCGGGCGCGCTGCGGCTCGGCGCGCGCCTCGCCGGGCACCAGCCGCAGCCGTCGCGCCGCGTGCTGCTGGACCCGGCCGGCCACCCGTTCTGCCTCTACCGGGACGGCTGACCCGCACGGACCGCCCGCCGTCACCCGGCGGCGGGGGACGGCGGCGCGTAGGGTCACCAGCGTGCGATCCCCCTGGTTCCTCCGCGTCACCGCCGGCAGCGCGACCGGCGCGCTGGCGCGCGAGGTGGACTGGGCGGCGACGCCGCTGGGCGTGCCGAGCACCTGGCCGACCGCGCTGCGGCTGACCGTGGAGATGTGCTTCAACACGCGGTTCCCGGTGCTGGTCACCTGGGGTCCCGAGCTGACGATGATCTACAACGACGGCTACCGGGAGATGCTCGGCTCCGACAAGCACCCCGGGGCGATGGGGTCCCCGCTGGCCGAGGTGTGGAAGGAGATCTGGGACGACCTGCTGCCCTCGGTCGAGGCCGTGATGGTGCGGGGCGAACCCACCTGGACGGTGGACCAGCACCTCGTCATGCACCGCTCGGGCTACGACGAGGACACGTACTTCACGTACTCGTACTCGCCGATCCGCGACGCGTCGGACGAGGTGCGGGGCCTGCTCGACATCGCGACCGAGACGACCGAACGGGTGGTCGAGCAGCGCCGCATGCGCCTGCTCGGCGACCTGACGGTGGCCCTCACCGCGGCGCGCGACGACCTGGACTCGCTGGCGTCCCGGACGCTCGGGCTGCTCGAGGGCGCACCCGACGTGCTGGCCTCGGCGCTGTACGTCCGGGACGACGGCGGCGCCCTGCGGCTCCGGGGGAGCGCCGGGGCCTCGCGCGGCTCGACGGTCCCCGACCAGGTCGTCGAGCAGGTGGCCCGGACCGGCACGGCCGAGGAACGGGGTCGCACGGTCGTCGTCCCGCTCGCGGGGGTCGTCGACGCGACGCCCGTCGGCGTCATGGTGCTGACCGGCACCGGCCGGCGGCCGTGGGACGACGCGTACCGGTCGTTCCTCGCGCTGGTCGCGAGCACCGTCGGCGAGGCGGTCGCCGGCACCCTCCGGCACCAGCTCGAGGTGGACCACCTGCGCGAGGTCAGCGACACGCTGCAGGCCGCGATCGTGCCCGAGGGGTCCAGCGTCGCCGGCGTGGTCGCCCGCTACCTGCCCGCGGTCGGCGACCTGGCCGTCGGCGGCGACTGGTACGACGTGGTCGAGCTGGGCCCGGGGCGCCGGGCGCTCGTCGTCGGCGACTGCGTGGGCCACGGCCTCGACGCGGCCGCGCGGATGGGCCAGCTGCGCGCCGCCACCCGCGCCCTGCTGCTCGAGGACCGGAGCCCCGCCGACGTGCTGGACGGCCTCGACCGGTTCGCACGCACCCTGCCCGGGGCGGAGTGCACCACGGTGTTCTGCGGCGTCGTCGACGAGGTGGAGCACACGGTCGTGCACTCGTCGGCCGGGCACCTGCCGCCCGTGCTGCGCCGGGCCGCGGGCGGGGCGGAGATGCTGGTCGGGGGACGCGGCGCGGCGCTCGGCATCTCGACCGCCCCGCGCCCGGAGGCCGTCGAGCGGCTGACGGACGGCGACCTGCTGGTCGTGTGCACGGACGGCCTGATCGAGCGGCGCCGCGAGACGCTCCGCACCGGGCTGGACCGGCTGGTGGCGGAGGTGGCGGCCCAGCCCGCCGACGCGCGCACGGCGTCCGTGGCCGACGACCTGATCCGCGCGCTCGCCCCGCACGGCGCGGAGGACGACGTGGCGCTGGTGGTCTACCGCGCCGGCGCGGTCGCCGCGGACGACCTGCCCTGACGGGGAGTCAGCCCGCGCCCAGCCCCTCGAGGAACCCCTCGTAGGCCGGCTTCGCCTGCAGGTCGTCGTCGAACAGCAGCGGCGCCTCGTACGGCCGCTCCTCGGGCCAGGCCCGCAGCCACGACCGGGTGTCGTACAGGCCCCAGACGCCGACGAACGCCAGGTCGCGCTGCGCGAACGCCGCGGTCAGGTCGCGCACCTGCCCCCGCTGGGCCTCCAGCCGGTCCGGCGGCGTCCGGTCCAGCTGCTCGTCCCGCCCCGAGATCGCGACGTCCAGCTCGGTCACGGCCTGCCGCACGCCGAGCGCCGCGACCGCGTCGAGGGTCGTGGCGACCCGGTCGACGTCGGTGTCCAGGTCGACGTGCATCTGGTGCCCGACGCCGTCGACCGGCGCGCCCGCGGCCTGCAGGTCCATCACGAGCCGCACCAGGCCGCGGCGGCGGTCGGGGGCGTCCGTGTCGTAGTCGTTGAGGTACAGCGCGACGTCCGGGCCCAGCTCCTCCCGGGCGATCCGGAACGCCTCGGCCACGTAGTCCGGGCCGAGCACCTCGTACCACCGGCTGTGCCGCAGGCCGTCCGGCTGCTGCGGGTCGAGCGCCTCGTTGACGACGTCCCAGGACGTGACGGGGCTCGCGTCGCCGTACCGCTCGGCCAGGTGGTCGGCGACCGCGCGCGTGTGCGTGCGCAGCCGGTCGAGCAGCAGCGCGCGGTCCTCGGCGCTGCCGGTGAGCGGGCGGCCGTCCGGGGCCTCGAAGAACCAGTCCGGCGTCGACCGGTGCCAGACCAGCGTGTGGCCGTGCACCGTCAGCCCGTGGGCGGCGGCGAAGTCCAGCACCTCGTCCATGGGCCCGAAGTCGAACTCGCCTTCCGTCGGCTGCACCGTGACCGGCTTCATGGCGTTCTCGGGGGTGAGCTGGTCGAAGTGCCGGAGCAGCAGCTCGGCGGGGCGGCCGGTGAGGTCCTGCGGCCCGACCGCGACGCCCAGCGGCACCTCCGCCGCGTCCTTCAGGGCGGTCACGTCGGTCTGCACCTCCGGGGTCGGGCGCTGCACGGTGACGTCGTCCAGCCGCAGGTCTGCGGTCGACTCGGTGGTCTCGACGTACAGCCGCCACTCGCCGTCGCCCTCGGGGACCTGGGCGGTGCCGGACACCTCGACCCAGTCGCCGGCGGAGGCGGCGGCCCGCGCGACGTGCAGGTAGAGGGGGTCCTCGCTCCCGGGATCGCGCTCGAGGGTGAGCTGCACGTCCGCGTCCGGCGCGCCGTCGCCGAGCCGGACCCAGGCCGAGACGGTGTGCACCTGGCCGCGGGCCACCGACCCCGACAGGTCGACGGCCGCGCCGTGCCAGGCCTCCGACCGGCCGGTGACCAGCAGGCTGCCCGCGCCGTCGCGCGTGACGTCCTGCGCGGCGGCGACCTGCACGCCGTCGCCGAGCGGGGCCCAGCCCTCGTCGCCCTCGTCGAAGCTGCTGGACAGCACGGTGGTCATGGCCTCGGCCGGCGGGGTGCTCGCGGACGCGGTCGGGGCGGGGGAGTCGTCGGCGCGGTCGTCCCGGACCAGCAGCACCACCACGAGCAGCACGAGGACGAGGACGACGGCGCCGGTGCCGAGCAGCAGGGCGGGTCGGCGCACGCGGGTGCCTCTCGTCCGGGGATCGGGGGAGGCCCCACGGTAGGCACGCCGGCGCCCGGGAGGCCAGTCCCGCAGGTGGGCGCGCGCGTCGGCGCGCCGGTCCCTACGCTGGCGGCGTGCGGGCCATGACGTGGAACGTGTGGTGGCGCTTCGGGGGCGCGTGGCGGGAGCGGGAGCCCGCCGTCCTCGGCGTGCTCGCGGACGCCCGCCCCGACGTGCTGGCGCTGGTGGAGACCTGGCGGGACGCCGACGGCACCCAGGCCGACCTGGTCGCGGACCACCTCGGCCTGCCCGCCGCGGTGTTCGTGCCGACCGGGCTGCCGCCGGTCCCGGACGCCCCCGAGCCCGACCTGGCCGGCGTCGAGATGGGCATCGCCCTGGTCGCCCGGTGGCCCCCGCTCGCGACCCGGACCGTGCCGCTGCCGGCGACCCAGCGCCCGGGGCCGCCGGCGCACGTCCTGCACGCCACGCTCGACCACCCCGCGGGGCCGCTGCACGTCCTGGTGGCGACGCTCGAGTGGGAGCTGCGGTACGCCGAGGACCGGATGGCGCAGGCCTGGGCGCTCGCGGACCTCGCCGCGGACGCCGAGCTGGACGGCGACCTGCCCGTGCTGGTGCTCGGCGACCTCAACGCGCGTCCCGACGGCCCGCAGCTGGCGGCGCTGACCCGGCAGCTCGCGGACCTGTGGCCGCTCGGCGGCGGCGACCCGGCCGCGGCGACCCTGAGCTCGGTCGTGCCGGAGGCGCCGCTGGAGGTCGTCGAGCTGATCGACCAGCGGATCGACCACGTGCTCGCCCGGCCCGGCCGCCCCGGCGGGACGCTGCGCGCGGACGGGGCCCGGCTCGCGGGGACCGAGCCCGTGGGCGGGCGGTACCCCTCGGACCACTTCGCGGTGGTCGTGGACGTGGAGCTGACGTCGTGAGGCGGGGACGTCCGGCGGGGCTCGCGGCCGTGCTGCTGCTGGCCGCGGCCGCGTGCACGCCGGGCGGGGACCCGGCGCCGTCCCCGGGGCGGAGCCCGGCGGGGGAGTCCGCCGCGCAGGCCGCCGAGCCCGCGCCCGAGCCCGCGCGCGCCGCGGACCCCGAGCCGGCCGCGGTCCTCGCCCCCGACGCCGCGTGGGCCGACCACGGCGCGGTGGCCGCCGACGCCTACGCCCTCGGGTACGCGGGCACCGTCGGCCCGATCACGCCCGAGCTGGCTGCCCGGATGCAGTCCTCCTGGCGCGCGGGCTGCCCGGTGCCGCTGGCCGACCTGCGGTACGTCACGGTCACCTACCGCGGGTTCGACGGCGCGACGGCGACGGGGGAGCTCGTCGTGCACGCGGACGTCGCGGACAGCGTGGTAGCGGTGTTCGGCGAGCTGTTCGCCCTGGGCTACCCGGTCGCCTCGATGCGGCTGGTCGACGACTTCGGCGGCGACGACGACGCCTCGATGGCGGCGGACAACACCTCGGCGTTCAACTGCCGGCCGATCAGCCGGGGCACCGGCTGGTCCGAGCACGCCTACGGCCGGGCGATCGACCTGAACCCGGTCGAGAACCCGTACGTGCGGGGGTCGCTGGTGCTCCCGCCGGAGGGCGTCCCGTACGCGTCGCGACCCGACGCCCCGGGCGTGGTGCACGCGGACGACGCGGTGGTGCGCGCGTTCGCGGCGCACGGCTGGCGGTGGGGCGGGGACTGGTCGTCGCCGATCGACTACCAGCACTTCTCGACCACCGGCCGCTGACCTGCGCGCGCGCCCGGGCGGCCTCGCCCGAGGGACCAAGGGCCTGGCGTGTCCGGGGCGTCGAGGCGCATGGTGGACGGATCCGGCGTCAGCTGGACGGAGGTGCGGGAGATGGACGACAGGGTGGTCGTCGGCTACGACACGTCGGTCGAGTCGGCCGCGGCGGTCCGGTGGGCCGCCACGCAGGCGGCGAGTCGCGGCTGGGCGCTCGACGTGGTGCACGTCTGGGGCTTCGCGGGCCGCGAGGGCGGCGGGGCCGGCGAGTCCTGGCTCGGTCGCGAGGTCCAGGAGCAGGTGCGGCAGGTCGCCGAGGAGGGCGCGCGGATCGCCGTCGAGGCGGCCCCCGGCGTGGACGCCCGGGCCGAGGTGCGGCACGGCCCGCCCGCGCGGGTGCTGGTCGAGCGGGCCGCCGACGCCCGGCTGGTCGTGGTCGGCCGGCGCGGCGCGGGCGTGGTGAACGCCCTGATCGGCTCGGCCGCGACCGGTGTGCTGCACCGGGCGCGGTGCCCGGTGGTGGTGGTGCCCGCGTCCGCGCACGCCGGCGCGGGCCGCGACCCGGTGCTGGTCGGCTTCGACGGGTCCCCGGGCTCGTTCCGCGCGCTCGAGGCCGGGTGCGACCAGGCGGCCCACCTCGGCACCGGCGTGAGCGTCGTGACGGCGTGGACCACGGCGGTTGAGACGACCAGCCCGGCGTACTGGGCGTTCACCTACCCCCAGCGCTCGCCCGGCGAGGTGGCGCTCGAGGAGGCGGAGCGCGTGCTGGAGCGCGGCCGGTCGTGGGCGGCGTCCCGGCGGGACGTCGAGGTGGCGTTCGACCTGGCCGAGGGGCGGCCGGCGCAGGCGCTGGTGCGGCGCTCGCGGCACGCGAGCCTGCTGGTGGTGGGCACGCGCGGGCGCGGCGGGTTCGCCAGCCTGGTGCTGGGTTCGACCAGCCGCCCGGTGGTGCAGCGCGCCGAGTGCCCGGTGCTCGTCACGCGCAGCGCGGAGGCGGTGCCGGAGTCCCGCCCGCCGCGGCCGGAGCGCGCGACGGCGTCGGCCTGACGGCCCGCGGGGGCGGACCCGGCGGCGCGGGGGACGCGCCGGCTCAGGCCCGCGGCGCGCCCGTGCTCGCCCGCACCACGAGCCGGGTGGGCACCACGATCCGCGAGTCTGTCAGCGTCTCGCGGTCCCGGATCTGCCGGACCAGCAGGTCGATGAGGCGGCTGCCGATCTGGTGGAAGTCCTGCTGCACGGTGGTGAGCGGCGGCCAGAGGAACTCGGCGAGCGGGATGTCGTCGAACCCGACGACGGACAGGTCGTCCGGCACCCGGCGCCCGCGCTCGTAGAGCGCGCGGACGACGCCGGCGGCCATCTCGTCGTTGGCGCAGAACACCGCGGTGGCGTCGGGGTCGTCGGCCAGCCGCCGCCCCAGCTCGTAGCCGGACCGCGCCGTCCAGTCGCCGACCAGCACCTCCGGGACGGGGCGCCCGGAGCCGACCAGGTGCTCGCGCCACGCGGCGGCGCGCATCTGCGCGGGCGCCGAGTCCTCCGGGCCCGCCACGTGGTGCACGGTGCGGTGCCCGAGGTCGAGCAGGTGCTGCACGGCGAGGTGCGTGCCGGTGACCTGGTCCGCGCCGACCGCCGGGTGGTGCCCGACGAACCGCGAGTCGGAGACCGCGACCGGCATCCGCGGCGGCAGCGCGAGCGTGACCGGGGTGGCGGTCTCGGCCCGGATGATGACCAGGCCGTCGATCGACTGGTGCGACAGCCGGGCCACGGCGTCGGTGACGTCGGCCGACCCCGGGGTGCGCACGTCGACCAGGCTCACGGTGTACCCCTCGGCCCGCGCGGCCTCGACGACGGCCTCGACCGTGCGGGACTCGCCGGTGCGGGCCAGGCGGTGCGCGATCAGGCCGAGGGTGCCGAACGAGCCGTACCGCAGCGCGCGCGCCGCGTGGTTGGGGGAGTACCCGAGCTCGTCCATCGCCGCGAGCACCCGCTCGCGGGTCTCCGGCCGGACGTTCTCCGCGCCGGTCGACACGCGCGAGACGGTCTGCGAGGAGACGCCGGCGAGCTGCGCGACGTCGGCGATCGACGGGCCCGGGCGGCCGCGCGCGGCGACGGTCATGCCGCAGACCCTAGCGCGTGTTCACGTCACCATCGACGAAATGGTGACGTCACCATTTCGTGACCTTCGAGGACGCCGCTCCCGTTGACGCACGCGGCGACGCCGTGGCACCGTGAGCGGGCGCACCGGATGTTGACGTCAACATCGGACGCGCAACGACCCCGAAGGAGTGGCTCGTCGTGACGCAGACCGTCCCCCCGCCCGTCGTGGCGGACCTCCCGGCCCGGTCCGGACGCCGTCCGGCCCGCCGCGGCCGGTGGACCGGCTGGGGCTTCGTCGGCCCGTTCATGGCCGTGTTCGCGCTGGTGTTCCTCGCGCCCATCGCGTACTCGATCTACCTCAGCCTGTTCCGCAAGCAGCTCGTCGGGGGCAACGCCTTCGTCGGCGTCGAGAACTACCAGCGCGCGTTCGCCGACCCGGCGTTCTGGTCGGCGCTCGGGCGCGTGACCCTGTTCCTCGCGGTGCAGGTGCCGATCATGCTCGGCATCGCGCTGCTGGTGGCGCTCGCGATCGACAGCGGCCGGCTCTACGGCAAGAGCTTCTTCCGCATCTCGATCTTCATGCCGTACGCGGTGCCCGCCGTGGTCGCCACGCTCATGTGGGGCTTCATGTACGGCACCCGGTTCGGCCTGGTCGGGAACATCAACGACGCGTTCGGGGTCTCGCTGCCCAACCCGCTGTCGCCCGACCTGGTCCTCCTGTCGATCGGCAACATCGTGACCTGGAGCTTCGTGGGCTACAACATGCTGATCTTCTACTCGGCGCTCCGGGTGGTGCCGGCCTCGCTCTACGAGGCCGCGGCCATCGACGGGGCGGGGCAGTGGCGGGTGATCCGCGCGATCAAGCTCCCCGCGATCCGCGGCGCCCTGGTCATCGCGACGATCTTCTCGATCATCGGCTCGTTCCAGCTGTTCAACGAGCCGAGCATCCTGCAGAAGCTCGCGCCCAACGCGATCACGACGAGCTTCACGCCGAACATGTACGCCTACTCGCTGTCCTTCTCCGGCCAGCAGTACAACTACTCGGCCACCGTCGCGATCATCATGGGCGTCGTCACGATGGTCGTCGCCTACGCCGTCCAGCTCCGCGGCATGCGGAAGGAGGCGTGACCATGACGACCACCACCGCCCCCACGCCGGCCCGTCCCGTGGCCGGCCCGAAGCTCCGCACCCGCCGGGGCCACAGCGTCGACAGGCCCCGCCGCAGCGTCCTGCTCACGGTGCTCACCACCGTCGTCGGCCTGTACGCGGTCGTCCCGCTGGCCTGGCTGGTCATCAACGCGACCAAGGCGCAGGAGGACCTGTTCGGCTCGTTCGGCCTGTGGTTCGCCGGCGACTTCTCCCTGTTCCAGAACATCGCCGACACGCTCACCTACAACGACGGCATCTTCGTCCGCTGGCTCGGCAACACGCTGCTCTACGTGGTCGTCGGCGCCGGCGGCGCCACCGCCCTGGCCGTGCTCGGCGGCTACGGCCTGGCCAAGTTCACGTTCCCGGGCAAGCGCGCCGTGTTCGCGATCGTGATCGGGGCGGTCGCGGTGCCCGGAACCGCGCTCGCCGTGCCGACGTTCCTCATGTTCAGCCAGATGGGCCTGACCAACACCCCGTGGGCCGTCATCATCCCGTCGCTGATCTCGCCGTTCGGCCTCTACCTCATGTGGACGTTCGCGGCCGAGGCGATCCCGACCGAGCTGCTGGAGGCCGCCCGCGTCGACGGCGCCAGCGAGGTGCGCACGTTCGCGCAGATCTGCCTGCCGCTGCTCGGCCCGGGCATCGTCACGGTGCTGCTGTTCACGATGGTCGCGACCTGGAACAACTACTTCCTGCCGCTGATCATGCTCAAGGACCCGGACTGGTACCCGCTCACGGTCGGCCTGAACTCGTGGAACGCCCAGGCGGCGACCTCGGGCGGCCAGGCGATCTTCAACCTCGTGATCACGGGCTCCGTCCTCACGATCGTGCCGCTCATCGCCGCGTTCCTGCTGCTGCAGCGGTTCTGGCAGTCGGGCCTCGCGTCCGGCTCCGTCAAGGAATGACCCCTCCCGCACGACCCAGCACCACCCATCTCACGACGACGTGGAAGGACACCCCATGACCGCACGTACCCGCCGGACGCTGGTGCGCACCGTCGCGCTGGCCGGCGCGCTCTCCCTCGGCCTCGCCGCCTGCAGCTCCGGCGGCGACGGCGGCGGCTCGGACGACGCCTCGGGCGGCGGCTCGACGACGCTCACCATCTGGGCGTGGGAGACCTCGCTGACGGACGTGGTCGCCGACTTCCAGGCCGACCACCCCGACGTGACGGTCGACCTGGTCAACGCCGGCACCGGCAACGACCAGTACACCGCGCTGCAGAACGCGATCGCGGCCGGCTCGGGCGTCCCGGACGTCGCGCAGATCGAGTACTACGCCGTGCCGCAGTTCGCGATCGGCGAGTCGCTGCTCGACCTCACCGAGTACGGCGCCGACGACCTGGACGGCACCTTCAGCCCCGGGCCGTGGAACGCGGTGCACCAGGGCGACGGCATCTACAACCTGCCGATGGACTCGGGCCCGATGGCGCTGTTCTACAACAAGGCCGTCTTCGACCGGCTCGGCGTCGCCGTGCCGACCACGTGGGACGAGTACCTGGCGGCCGCGCGGGCCCTGCACGCCGCCGACCCGAGCGTCTACATCGCCTCCGACACCGGCGACGCCGGCTCGGCGACCTCGATGATCTGGCAGGCCGGCGGGCACCCGTACACGGTCGACGGCACGGACGTGACCATCGACTTCACCGACGAGGGCACGCAGAAGTACACCGACCTGTGGCAGCAGATGATCGACGAGGGCCTGCTCTCCGACATCAGCGGCTGGACCGACGAGTGGTACCAGGGCCTCGGCAACGGCACCCTCGCCACCCTCGTCGTCGGCGCGTGGATGCCCGCCAACCTGGAGTCCGGCGTCGCGCAGGCGTCCGGCGACTGGCGCGTCGCGCCCATGCCGCAGTGGGAGGCCGGCGACTCCGTGACGGCCGAGAACGGCGGCTCCGGCCTGTCGATCCCGGCGGGCACGCAGAACGCCGAGCTCGCCTACGAGTTCCTGCAGTACGCGACCGCCGGCGACGGCGTGCAGACCCGGATCGACGCGGGCGCCTTCCCGGCCACCGTCGCCGACCTCGAGTCGGACGAGTTCCTCAACAAGGAGTTCCCGTACTTCGGCGGTCAGAAGGCCAACGAGGTCCTCGCGCAGTCCGCGGCCGACGTGGCCGAGGGCTGGCAGTACCTGCCGTTCCAGGTCTACGCGAACAGCATCTTCAACGACACGGCCGGCCAGGCCTACGTGTCGGGGACGACGCTGCAGGACGGCCTGCTCGACTGGCAGGACAAGTCGGTCGCGTACGGCAACGAGCAGGGCTTCACGGTCGACTGACGCCCTCCGCCGGGCCGGCGGCGCGGCGCACGACGCCCGCCGCCGGCCCGGCACCGGCCGCCGCCCGGCCACCGCCCCGCCCGGCCACCGCCCCGCCCGGCCACCGCGCCCCACCCACGACACCCCGGGAGCACCGCCCAGCATGCCCACGTTCGAGATCGGCGACACCGACTTCCTGCTCGACGGCCGCCCGCACCAGGTGGTCTCCGGTGCGCTGCACTACTTCCGGGTGCACCCCGAGCAGTGGGCGGACCGCATCCGCAAGGCCCGGCTGATGGGGCTCAACACCATCGAGACCTACGTGGCGTGGAACTTCCACGCCCCCGAGCGCGGGCGGTTCGACCTCGACGGCCCGCGCGACCTGGGCCGGTTCCTCGACCTGGTCGCCGCCGAGGGGATGCACGCGATCGTGCGCCCCGGCCCGTACATCTGCGCCGAGTGGGACAACGGCGGTCTGCCCGCGTGGCTGCTCGCGGACCCGGAGGTCGGCGTCCGCCGGCACGAGCCGCGCTACCTCGCCGCCATCGCGCAGTACTACGACCAGCTGCTCCCGCTCGTCGCCGAGCGCCAGGTCACCCGCGGCGGGCCCGTGATCGCGGTCCAGGTGGAGAACGAGTACGGCGCCTACGGCGACGACCACGACTACCTGCGCGCGCTGATCGCGATGAACCGGGAGCGCGGGATCGAGGTCCCGCTGCTGAGCTGCGACCAGGCCGACGACGAGATGCAGGCCCGCGGCAGCGTCCCGGAGCTGCACCGCACGGTCACCTTCGGCACCCGCGCCAAGGAGCGCCTCGAGCTGCTCCGCCGGCACCAGCCGACCGGCCCGCTCATGTGCATGGAGTTCTGGGACGGCTGGTTCGACTGGTGGGGCCAGCCGCACCACGTGGCGCCGGCCGAGATGAACGCGCAGGACCTGGACGACCTGCTGGCGCTGGGCGCGTCCGTGAACCTCTACATGTTCCACGGCGGCACCAACTTCGGGTTCACCGGCGGCGCGAACGACAAGCACACGTACCAGCCGATCACCACGTCGTACGACTACGACGCCCCGCTCGCGGAGCACGGCGCGGTCACCGCCAAGTGGCACGCGATGCGCGAGGTCATCTCCCGGTACGCACCAGTGCCGGAGGAGCTGCCCGCCGACCCTGCGCCGGCACCGGAGCTCGCGGTCGACCTCGACCGCCGGGTCCCGTTCGCCGCGGCGCTGCCCGTGCTCGGCGAGCCCGCGGCGTGGGACCACCTGCCGACCACCGACGAGCTCGGCCACTGGACCGGGTTCACGCTGTACCGCACCCGGGTCACCGCGGACGACCGCGCGCTCACGCTCGCCGAGGTCCGGGACCGCGCGCTGGTCGCGCTCGACGGCGAGCCGGTCGGCGTCCTGAGCCGCACCGAGCACAGCCGCACGCTCGCGCTGCCCGCCCGGGCCGGCGAGCTCACCCTGCTGGTCGAGGACCAGGGCCGCGTCAACTACGGCCCGCGGATCGGCGAGCCGAAGGGGCTGATCGGGCCCGCGCGCACGGCGACCCGCGAGGTGACCGACTGGGCGGTGACGCCGCTGCGCCTGGACGGCGTCGAGCCGGCGCTGGCCGACCTGCTGGCCGCCGCGCCCGCCGTCGACGCCGTGGTGCCGGTCGCCGGTCCGGCGTTCCTCCGCGGCACCTTCGACACCGTCGCGGGCGCCGACCACTTCCTGCGCACGGACGGCTGGGGCAAGGGCCTGGTCTGGGTGAACGGCTTCCTGCTCGGCCGGTACTGGAGCGCGGGCCCGACCGCGACGCTGTACGTGCCCGGGCCGCTGCTGCGCGCCGCCGGCAACGAGCTCGTGGTCCTCGAGCTGCACGGCGCCGCGGAGGCGCGGGTGACGTTCGTCCCCGGTCCCGACCTCGGCTCCTCGGAGGTCTGAGAAGTCACCCGCCCGCCATCGCGGTCCACCCGGTCGGCGCCTCAGATGACCTGCGAGGACGCCGATGACACGAGCAGGTCCCCGGCACGTTCGCCGGGGCGGCGCGTGGAACAGCGAGGATCGGGACGTGGACGGCGCAGGGCAGCAGGAGTGGGAGGCCGACGAGGGCGCCCGGGTGCTGCGCGGGGCCCTGGCGGCGCTGACCCGGGACGGCTCGTTCCCGCTCGACGGCCTCACGCCCCGGTCGCCCGCGTCCGCGGCGGAGGGCGCCGGGCGGGTCCCGGGGCTGCCGCGCCGCCGGCGCCGTGTGGAGGCGGGCGGCGCGCCGGCCCCCGAGGACCTGCCCGCGCTGCTGGCGCGGCAGTCCCAGCGGCTGCGGCAGCTCGAGACGCTCATCGAGGCGGCGCCGGTCGGCATCGGCCTCGTGCAGCTCGACGGCCGCACCCCGCTGACGAACGACACCCTGCGGCAGCTGCTCGGCTACTCGACCGAGGAGTTCGCGACGATGCCGTTCGCGGACTACACCGTCGCCGAGGACCAGGCCGAGAACGACCGGCTGTTCCGCGCGATGGTGGACGGCGACGGCGAGGCCGACGGCTTCGCCATGCAGAAGCGGTTCGTCCGCAAGGACGGCACGACCCTCTGGGTGGACCTGACCGTCTCGCTGGTGCGGGACGCCGACGGGCGGCCGGACTACGCCATCGGCATGGTCCAGGACATCACCGAGCGCAAGCGCCTGGCCGACGAGCTCGCCGCCGCCGAGCTGCACTACCGGCTGCTCGTCGAGCACGTCCCGGCGGTCGTCTACATCGCCGAGCCCGGGCCTGGCGGCCGGTTCGAGTACGTGAGCCCGCGGCTGGAGTGGATGCTCGGCCGCGCACCCCAGGAGTGGCTCGACGACGCGGGGGAGTGGACCCGCGCGATCCACCCGTCGGACCGCGCGATGCGGTTCCACGAGGAGGCGCTGCGCGAGGGCCTCGGCGAGGGCGGCCAGCTGCCGTCGATCACCTACCGCCTGCGGCACCGCGAGGGCTACGACGTGTGGGTGCGCGACGACGCCGTCCTCCGCCGGGACAGCGACGGCAGCCCGCGGCTGCACGGCGTGCTCGTCGACGTGACCCAGGAGAAGACGCTCGAGGAGCGACTGGCCCACATGGTCGACCACGACGCGCTCACCGGGCTGGTCAACCGGTCGCACTTCCACCGGCTGGTGGACGAGGCGCTGGCCGGGCGGGTCGACGGGCGCCGCGGCGTCGCGGTCATGTACGTCGACCTGGACGACTTCAAGGCCGTGAACGACAGCTTCGGGCACGCCGTCGGCGACCGGGTGCTGGTCGCCGTGGCCGACCGGCTGCGCGAGCTCGTGCCGCCGTCGGGGGCCGTCGCGCGGCTGGGTGGCGACGAGTTCGCGGTGCTGGTCACGGGGACGCCCGCCGCGGTGCGGCGCGCGGTGGCGGCGGTGCAGGACATGGGTCAGGTGTCGGTGCCCGTCGGCGGGGCGTGGGCGCGGGTCAGCGCCAGCGTCGGGGCCGCGGTGGCGGACCGGGCGCACACGACCGAGAAGCTGCTGCACGACGCGGACCAGGTGATGTACGACGCCAAGCTCGGCGGTGACCGGCCGGGGCGCGGCGGCGCGCGCCGGGGCGCGGCGGCCCGCCGCACGGTCGGGGAGCGCCGCGGGGCCGTCGGCGGCGCCGCGGCCGGGCGCCGGGCGGGCGACCGCGGGACCGGCGACGAGGGCGGCCGGCGCGCCGGGGGCTGAGGCGGATCCTCGAGTCCCCGGCGCGCCGGTCGTCGTCGTCAGGCGGGCGCGCCCACCCGGGCGAGCATGGCCAGCACGACCGCCGCGGAGCGGTCGGCCGCGTCGTCCACGTGCGTGAGGAAGTCGTCCGCGCCGGCCGGGCCGCACAGGTCCGAGATCCCGCGCACGGCGAGGAAGGGCACGCCGTAGACGTGCGCCACCTGGGCGAGCGCGGTGGTCTCCATGTCGGTCGACAGGCCGCCGGGGAACTGCTCGCGCACCGGACCGACCAGGCTGGCGTCGACGAACGCGTCGCTCGACAGCATGAGGCCCGCGCGCACGGTGAGGTCGCCGGCGTCGGCACCCAGGGCGGCGCCGCGCAGCGCCTGGTCGCCGTGGTAGGTCGCCGGCATCCCCGGCACCTGGCCGAGCGCGTAGCCGAAGGCCCGGGCGTCGGCGTTCGTGTACACGTGCTCCGAGCCGACGACGACGTCGCCGACGTGCACGCCCGCCTGGACGCCGCCGGCGCTGCCCGCGCTGATCAGCGCCGCCGGCGCCGCGCCGCCGCGGGCGGCCGCGACCAGCACCAGCGCCGCGGACGCGGCCGAGGCGGCGTTCACCAGGCCGATCCCGGAGCGGACGAGCAGCACGTCCCGGCCGGCGACGGTGAGGACGTGGTGCTCGGCGCCGCCGACCGTGGCCGGCTCGCCGACGGCGTCGGCGCGCTCCAGGAACGGCGCCGCCTCGTCCGGCATCGCGACCGAGACGACGACGTCGACGCCCGCGAGGGCGCTCGCCGCCGTCACGCGGTCACCTGGCTCCACTCGGCGCGGTGCGCGAGGAACTCCCGCGCCGCGCCCTGCGCGCCCTCCAGGGTGTGGTTGGCGCCCCAGCCGCACTGCACCTCGTTCGCGGCGGGCACCTCGCCGGCGGTGGTGATGTCCTGGAGCGTGTCGGCGACCAGGGCCTGCACGTCCTCCTCGGCCCACTCGCCCTGCAGGATCAGGTAGAACCCCGTCTGGCAGCCCATCGGGGAGAAGTCGATCACCCGGTCGCTGTGGTTGCGCGAGTGCTCGGCGAACAGGTGCTCCAGCGAGTGCACGACCGGCATCTCCAGGTGCGCCTTGTTGGGCTGGGCGAACCGGATGTCGTACTTGCTGATCACGTCGCCCGCCGGGAGCACCTTCGTGTCGGCCAGCCGGATGTACGGCGCGGCCACCGTCCGGTGGTCGAGGTTGAACGACTCGACGTTCATGCGGGGCTGGTTCACGGGACTCCCTCGGGGTGCAGCGGGCGGACGGGAACATTGTGCAGCGGTCGCGGGGCGCGCGGTATTCCGGGCGCGAGGGCCGGACGCAGGTGTCGCGGGTCAGGCCGGGCGGACCGCGCGCCGGGGCCGCGGCCGGGTGCGGGGGGAGCGCGACCGGTCCGTGAGCTCGAGCAGCCGCACGACCCGTCCCCGGTGCGGGGCCCAGGGGGCGAGCACGTCGAGCACCTCCTCCTGCTCGACCCGCCGCCCCGCGATCGCCGTGCCGACGAGCCGGGGCAGGTGCAGGTCCCCGACCGACACGGCGTCCGCGTCGCCGAGCGCGCGCCGGGTGGTCTCCGCGACCGTCCACACGCCGATCCCGGGGACGGTGGCGAGCCGCCGCCGGACCTCCGCGGCGGCGCCGGGCGCGTCCGGGGCGACGTCCAGCACCTCCTGCAGCCGGCGCGCGACCGCGGCGGCGCGGAGGATCGTCGAGGACCGCTGGTCGTCCACCCCGGCCCGCCGCCAGTCCCACACCGGGACCCGGCGCCAGCCGAGGGCGTCCGGGGGCACCCGCATGCCCGCGGGTGCCGGCCCGGGCGGGACCTCGCCGTGCCGGAGCAGCAGCCAGCGCCAGGCGTGGTGCGCGTCGACCGTGACGACGCGCTGCTCCAGCACCGCGGGCACCAGGGCGCCCAGCACATCGCCCGTGCGGGGGATCCGCAGGCCGCGCAGCCGGTGGTGCGCCGCGGCGAGCGCGAGGTGGCCGACGGGGTCGAACGTGCGCGGGTCGTCCCGGGCGCCCAGCAGGTCCGGCAGGCCGGCGAGCGCGCGGGCCGCGCCGGGTCCCCAGGCGGCCGCCGCGACCCCGCCGGGCCCGGGGCGCAGATGCAGCGTGGCGGGGCCGTCGGCGGTGCGCAGCGCGTGCCAGACGGTGCCGTCGCGCTCGATCCGGAGCGCGGGGTCGAGGCCGCCGCGGCGCACCAGCATCAGCGTGAGCCGGACGTCGAGCGGGCCGTCCGGGACGTACCCGCGGGTCTCGGGGCCGCCGGGGTGCTGCACCCCTCCAGCATGCCGGACGGCGCCGACACGGGCCTCGTGGGCCCGGTCGGCGCCGTCGCGGGTACGCGGGGTCAGCGCTTGAGGAAGTCGAGCAGGACCTCGGTCACCTCGGCGGCGTGCGTCCAGAGCATGCCGTGCGGCGCCCCCTCGATCTCGACGTACTCGGCCTGCGGCAGCGCCGCGTGGAACGGGCGGCCGGTGGCGTCGATCGGCAGGATCCGGTCCGCGGTGCCGTGCACGATCAGCGTCGGCACGTCGACCTTCGGCAGGTCGCCGCGGAAGTCGGTCAGCCAGGCGGGGACCACCGCGCTGGACGCGAACCAGGACGAGCCGGCGGCGACGTCCCAGGAGTGCCGCAGCGCCTCCTCCGACAGCCGCGACGCCAGGTTCTCGTCGGTGTTGTAGAAGTCGGCGTAGAAGCTGGTGAAGTACGCGTACCGGTCCGCGGTCACGGCCTCGACGATCCCGTCGAACACCTCGCCCGGGACGCCCGTCGGGTTGTCGTCGGTCTGCAGCAGGAACGGCTCGAGCGACGCCAGGAACACGGCCTTCGCGACCCGCTCCGAGCCGTAGCTGCCCAGGTACCGGCCGACCTCGCCGGTGCCCATCGAGAACCCGACGAGGACCGCGTCGCGCAGGTCCAGGGTGTCGAGCACCGTCTTCAGGTCGGCGGCGAACGTGTCGTAGTCGTAGCCCGTGGTGGGCTGGCTCGACTGCCCGAACCCGCGGCGGTCGTAGGTGATGACGCGGTACCCGGCGTCGAGCAGGGCGGCCGACTGCTTCTCCCACGAGTGGCCGTCGAGCGGGTAGCCGTGGATGAGGACGACGGGCTGCCCCGTCCCGTGGTCCTCGTAGTAGAGGTCGATCGACGTGGTGTTCTCGGTGCCCACGGTGATGTACGGCATGGTCAGCCCTCTCCCTGACGTCGGAGAACGGTCGTTCTCCGCGATGTCGCCTACACTAGAGAACGAGCGTTTTCCGCGCAACCCCCCGAGGAGCGGCCATGAACCAGGTGCAGGAGGCGGCCCGTCCGGCGCCGTCCGCCGACGAGCTGCGCGAGCGGGTGCTCGCCGCCGCGGACCGGCTCTACTACCGGCGCGGCATCCAGGCCGTCGGCATGGACGAGCTGCGCGCCGAGGCCGGCGTCCCGATGAAGCGGCTCTACGCGCTGTTCGGCGGGAAGGACGCGATCGTCGCCGAGGTGCTGCGCCGCCGCGGAGCGCAGTGGGAGCGCGGCGTGCAGGCCGCCGTCGACGCGGCGCCGGGCCCGCGCGAGCGGCTGCTCGCCGTCTACGACCACCTGGCCGCGTGGTTCGGCGAGACCGACTTCCACGGCTGCATCTTCATCAACTCGTTCGGCGAGCTCGGCGGGTGCTCGCCCGAGGTCGCCGAGATCGTCCGCGCGCACAAGGCGGGGTTCCAGGAGTACGTCGCGGGCCTCGTCGCCGACGCCGGCGGGGGGCCCGCGCTCGCGGCGCAGCTCGCGATCCTCGCCGAGGGCGCGCAGACCACCGCGGCGATCGCCGGCACGCCCGAGGCGGCGGTGCAGGCGCGGGCGGCGGCGGCGACGCTGATCGACGCGGCGGGGCTGCGGGGCTGACGCCGGGCTGGTATGACCGGTGATACTCGGGGCCATGAAGACCGCGATCTCCGTACCGGATCCTGACTTCGAGCGGTTCGAGCGCGTCGCGGCGCGGCACGGGATGAACCGCTCCGAGTTCTACCGCCTCGCGGGACGCCGCCTCGCGGACGAGCTCGAGGGGACGAGCGAGCTCACCGCCCTCGCCAACGCGGCCATCGCGCGCGCCGGGCAGCCGGCCGGCGACGGCGCGTTCCTCCGCGCGTCGGAGCGGGCGGTGCTGGAGGGGACCGAGTGGTGATCGCCCGCTCCGACGTGGTGTGGGTCGACGTCGGTCAGCCGAGGGGCAGCGAGCCGGGCACGGTCCGTCCCGCCGTGGTCGTGCAGGACGACTGGCTGCTCGCGACCGAGATCGGGACGGTGCTGGTGGTGCCCCTCACGTCGAACCTGGCACTGGAGGTGTTCCCGGGCAACGTGCTGGTCCCCGGCGCCGCGAGCGGCCTCGACCGGGACAGCGTCGCGGTCGGCCCGGTGTCGCGCGAGTTCCTCGAGCCGTTCCCGACCGGCCACCTCCCGGCCTACCTGGCGAACGCGGTGGCGGCCGGCATCCGCCTCGTCACCGGCATCTGAGCGGGTCAGGCCGCGCGGTCGCCCTGCACCCGCGCGAGGAACTCCGTGACCGCCCGCAGGTACTCCGCCCGCGGGCCGTCGGCGGACAGCGCGAGGTCGTGGATGCCGCCCGGGATCGTCACGAGCGTGACGTCCTCGCCCAGCCGCGGCGCGCGCGCCCAGATCTGCTGCACGTCGAGCACGGTGTCCTGGGCGTCGAGCAGCGGGTTCGACCGGGAGTTCGGCCCGGACTCCGCCGCGGTGGCGACCAGGACGGGGGCGTCGATCCGCAGCCCGCGGCCCAGCCGCGCCTGGCCCCGGCGCACCGCGCGCAGCCAGCCCGCCCGCACCGGGAAGCCCTCGGCGGGCTTGAGCGACCGGTCGTACTCCCACCGCCCGCCGTGGGCGGAGTGCAGGTGCCACGAGTAGGCGGACGGCCCGTCGGCGAGCACGCGCATCCGGTCGACCGGTCCCAGGCTGTCCAGCACCCAGGTCGACACCACGCGGTGGAACCACCGCGAGTTCAGGTCGAACCACGGGCTGTTGAGCACCAGCGCGTCGACCGCCGCGCGGCCGCCGGGGCTGTCCGCCCACAGCGCGGCCGTGAGCCCGCCGGTCGAGTGACCGTGCACCGTCAGCCGGTCGTGGCCGAGCTCGTCGCGCAGCAGCCGGGCGGCCAGGCCGAGGTCGGCGCGGTACTCGGCGAGGTCGTCGACGTAGTGCGGCACCTGGCCCTCGCGCCAGGACCGGCCGCACCGGCGCAGGTCGAGCGCGTAGAACGTGTGGCCCGCCGCGGCGAACGCGTCGGCGAGGTGGGTCTGGAAGAAGTAGTCGTTGAACCCGTGCACGTGCAGCACGGCGCTGCCCCCGGGGGTCGAGCCGGGCTCCGGGGTCCGGCGCACGACGGTCGCCACCAGGTCGGGTTCCGTCCCCGACAGCGGGAGGGTGCGCTGCTCCCAGCCCGGCCCGAGCGGGTCGGGGCGCCAGCCGGTCACGCGGGGCTCCCGTCGGTCGACGCGCGCGCCCCGGGCCGGGCCGCGGCCAGGCGCAGCGGCAGCAGCGCGGCCAGGCCGATCGCGATGACGAGCACGATGCCCAGGATGCCCCACCGCTGCGAGCCCGCGACGGCCACGGCGGTCGAGAACGCGAACGGCGCGAGGAAGCTCGCCGCGCGGCCGGTGGTCGCGTACAGCCCGAAGATCTGGCTCTCGCGCCCCGGCGGCGCGATCCGGGTCAGCAGCGAGCGGCTCGCCGACTGCGCCGGGCCGACGAAGACGCACAGCAGCAGGCCGCACACCCAGAACGCGGAGGCACCGGCGCCGGCGAGCGCGAACGTGGCGACGCCCGCCACCAACAGCCCGACCAGCGAGACGACGATGAGCACGCGGGGACCGACGCGGTCGTCCAGGGCGCCGGCCGCGAGCGTCGAGATCCCGGCGACCACGTTGGCGGCGATCGCGAACACCACGACCTCGCTCGCGGAGAACCCGAACGTGCCGGACGCGATGACGGCGCCGAAGGTGAACACGCCCGCGAGCCCGTCGCGGTACACCGCGCTCGCGAGCAGGAACCACACGGTGCTGCGGGACGTCCGCCACAGGTCGCGCACGTCGGCGACGATCCGGCGGTAGGCCTCGAGGACGCCGGGCCGGCGGCGCGCCGCGGCGGCCTCCGCGGGGTCGTCCGGCACCGCCACGAGCACCGGGATCGCGAAGGCGCCGAACCACAGCGCCGACACCAGCACCGCGACGCGGATGTTCACACCGCCCTCCCCGGTCACCCCGAACCAGCCGACCTCCGGGTTGATGAACCCCACGAACAGCACGAGCAGCAGCACGATGCCGCCCAGGTAGCCCGCGCCCCAGCCGAGGCCGCTGACCCGGCCGAGGGTCGCGGGCGTCGCGACCCGGGGGAGCAGCGCGTTGTAGTGCACGCTCGCCAGCTCGAACGTGAGGTTCGCGGTCGCGAGCAGCGCGATGCCGAGCAGGAGGTTCGCGGTGAGCGAGTCCGGGTCGGGCCGGACCAGCGCCATGGCGGCGCACAGCGCCACCGTGACCGCGGTCTGGACCGCCAGGTTCCGCCGCCGGCGCCCCGAGCCGTCCGCGCGGGTGCCGGTCAGCGGCGCCAGCAGCGCGATGAGCACCCCGGCGGCCGTCAGGCCCCAGCCGAGCCAGGTCGAGTGCCGGGCCAGCGCGGCGTCGAGCGCGTCGCCGCCCTCCGCGACCACGGCCGGGTCGACGAACGCGTCGCTGGTCAGCCAGCGCGTGAACACGAACGTCGTGATGACGGCGTTGAAGGCCGCGGAGCCCCAGTCCCACAGGGACCAGGCGACGATGCGGCCGCGCGCGCCGGGCGCGGGGCTCGGCGGGGCGGCGGCGGGGCCGGGCGTCGCGGGGCCGGCGGGCGTCGGGGGCCCGGCCGGCGTCGGCGGCAGCGGGGCGGGGTCGGCGTGCACCCGCCAGGCATACCGTCATCGGGCGTCCCGCGCGTGTCGAACGGCTGAACGGGCCGTGACGCGGGCGCCGGCGTCACCCGTCCGCGTTGCCGCCCGCGCGGTCCCTGCCTACGGTCCGGCCATGACCTCCACCGTCCGGATCGGCATCTCGGGCTGGCGGTACGCGCCCTGGCGCGGGGTGTTCTACCCGAAGGGGCTGCCGCAGCGCCGCGAGCTCGAGCACGCCTCCCGCCACCTGGGCACCATCGAGATCAACGGCTCCTTCTACGCGCTCCAGCGACCGGAGTCGTACCAGGCGTGGCGCGCCGAGGTGCCGGAGGACTTCGTGTTCTCGGTGAAGGGCGGCCGGTTCGTCACGCACATGAAGAAGCTCGCCGACGTCGAGGTGCCGCTGGCCAACTTCTTCGCCTCCGGGGTGCTCGCGCTGGGCCCGGCGCTCGGGCCGGTGCTGTGGCAGCTCCCGCCGACCCTCGGCTACGACCCCGACCGGCTGGCGCGGTTCTTCGACCTGCTGCCGCGGACGACCGCCGCCGCGGCGGAGCTGGCCGGGCGGCACGACGAGCGGCTCGACGACCGGGCGTTCACCACCACCGACGCCGACCGGCCGCTGCGGCACGTGCTGGAGGTGCGGCACGCGTCGTTCGAGACGCCCGAGTTCCCGGCGCTGCTGCGGGAGCACGGGATCGGTCTCGTGGTGGCCGACACCGCCGGGCGGTGGCCGTACCTGGAGGACGTCACGTCCGACCTGGTCTACGTGCGGCTGCACGGCGACTCCGAGCTGTACGTCTCGGGCTACGACGCCCCGGCGCTCGACCGCTGGGCCGCGCGGGTGCGCGCGTGGGCCGCGGGAGGGGAGCCGGAGGACGCGCACCGGCTGGGCCCGGCAGCCGCGGCGGCGCCGCAGGGGCGGGACGTGTTCGTGTACTTCGACAACGACACCAAGGTGCGCGCCCCGGTCGACGCGATGGCCCTGGCGGCGCGCCTGGGCGTGGGACCGCTGGTCACCCCGGCCTGACCGGGGCCGACCCGGGCGAGCCGACGCGGGCGGGCTGTGTCGCGCGAATGGATCCGTTCGCCCGGACACGCCCGGGCGTGTCCGCCCGAACGGATCCATTCACGCGGCTGTGGCCGGCCGTGCGCGGGCTCCGGGTCAGCCGCGGCCGCGGAGGCGGTCGATCTCGCGGCGCTCGCGCTTGGTCGGCCGGCCCGCGCCGCGGTCGCGCTGCGCCGCCACGGCCACCTGCTCCGGGGGCGGGGGCGCCGGGGTACGGTCGACGTAGCACCGGGCGGCGGGCTCGGCGCCGACGCGGCGCTCCAGGACGTGCGCGACCTCGACGATCCGCTCGGGACCCTCGCCGCGGACCCGGATCTCGTCACCGACCTTGACGGACGTGGCCGGCTTGGCGCGCTCGCCGTTGACCCGCACGTGGCCGGCGCGGCACGCGGTCGCCGCCGCGGCGCGGGTCTTGGTGAGCCGGACCGCCCACACCCAGCGGTCGACGCGCGTGGACGGCGGCCCGGCGGGCAGCGGCTTGGCGGCGGGTGCGGGGGAGCCCGCTGCGCCGGCACCGGGTGCACCCGCGCCCGCGGCGAGGGCGTCCGCGCCGGGGAGGCCCGACGCGCCGGAGGCGCCCCCGCGCGCGGCCTCGGCCGCCGGGGTGTCGCGGCCGGGTCCGCCGCCGTCCGCCCGCTCGTCGCTCAGCACGTCGCCGCTCCGGTCAGGCCGCGGCCCGGGCGGCGCCGAGGATCTCGGCCGCGTCGTGCCCGCCCGGCTGCTCGCCGGCTGCCGCGGCGGCCTCGGCCAGCCGCAGCAGGGCCGCGTTCAGCGGCGTCGCGACCTCGTGCAGCCGGCCGAGCAGCACGATCTCGCCGTTCAGGTACGCCGCCTCGATCGACCCGGCGCCGCGCACCAGGCTCTGCCAGGACGACCCGCCGCGCCGGGTGACGCCCGGCAGCTCCACCAGCGTGAAGTCGCCGCGGGCGGCGGCCTCCTCCTCGGGGGAGGTCGGCTCGATGCCCGCCGCCGCGAGCACCGCGCGCGCCTCGGCGACCGTCGCGGTCAGCAGCTCCTTCGCGGCCGGCTCCCGCACCGGGCCGCACAGCGCCTCGACGGCGTTGCCCAGGTTGCTCAGCAGCTTGGCGTACTTCCAGGCCATGACGTCCCGCACGACCGGCGCGCGGAACCCGACCGCCTCCAGGTCCGCGCTGACGGCGGCCAGGTCCGGGTCGGCGTCCCCGCCGGGGAACGAGCCCACCGTGAGCACGCCGGTCACCGGGCTGCCGGCCGCCGACACCCGGCCCGGCTCGAGGAACGTCGCGGGCAGCCACACGCACATGCCGGCCACCCGGGCGAACCGGCGCAGCGCGGTGCGCTCGTTGTCGACCCCGTTCTGCGCGCACACCAGCAGCAGGTCCTCGCCCGCGGTCCGACCGCCGGCGACGGGGCGGCCCGCCCACTGCGCCGTCGTCGCGGCGGTGTCCTGGCCCTTCACGGCGAGCACGAGCACGTCGCCGGGGCGCAGCTCGACGTCCTCCGGCCCGGCGGCCGTCGCGGCCCGGACCACCCGGGCGCCGGCCGGGGTCGTGAGGTGCAGGCCGTCCGCCCGCAGCGCGTCGAGGTGGGCGCCGCGGGCGACGAGCACGACCTCGCGCCCCGCCTCCGCCAGCAGCCCGCCGATGGTCCCGCCGACCGCGCCGGCGCCGATGATCACGTATCGCACGCGTGCCACCGTGCCACACGCGGGGCGCTCGCGGCGTGCCAGGCCGGTCGCCGGACGCCCGGGTCACGGGTGCGAGCCGGCCCGGACGCCGACGTACGGTGGAGATCATGACCTCCTCTGTCGTCGCCATCACCGGCGGCCATGTCGTCCCCGTCTCCTCCGACCCGATCGACGGCGGCACCGTCCTCATCCGCGACGGCCGCATCGAGGCCGTCGGCGCCGACGTCGCCGTCCCCGAGGGCGCGACCGTGATCGACGCGACCGGCCGCTGGGTGCTGCCGGGCTTCGTCGAGGCGCACGGCCACGTGGGCATCCACGAGGAGGGCGAGGGCGTCGCGGGCAACGACACCAACGAGATGACCGGCCCCAACATGGCGGCCGTCCGGGCGATCGACGCGGTCAACATCGACGACGAGGGCTTCCGCGACGCGCTGTCCGGCGGCGTCACGTCGGTCGTCGTGAAGCCGGGCTCGGGCAACCCGATCGGCGGCCAGTCGGTCGCGATCAAGTCCTGGGGCGGCCGCACCATCGACGAGCAGGTCATCAAGGCCGCCGTCTCCGTGAAGTCGGCGCTCGGCGAGAACCCCAAGCGGGTGTACGCGGAGAAGAAGCAGACGCCGTCGACCCGGCTCGGCACCGCGCTGATCATCCGGCAGGCGTTCACCGACGCCCAGCACTACCGCGCCGCGCGCGCCGCCGCCGAGGCCAAGGGCGAGCCGTTCAAGGTCGACCTCGGCCTGGAGACGCTGGCGCGGGTGCTCGACGGCGAGCTCGCCTGGGACCAGCACGCGCACCGGCACGACGACCTGGTGACCGCCATCCGGCTGGCCGACGAGTTCGGCTACCGGCTCGTGCTGAACCACGGCACGGAGGGCCACAAGATCGCCGACGTCATCGCCGAGCGGGACATCCCCGTGATCTTCGGCCCGATGCTCACCTCGCGGTCGAAGGTCGAGCTCCGGGACCGCGCGATCGCCAACCTGGCCGCGCTCGCGAAGGCCGGCGTCCGCGTCGCGATCACGACGGACCACCCGGTGGTGCCGATCAACTTCCTGGTGCACCAGGCGACGCTCGCGGTGAAGGACGGCCTGCCGCGGGAGACCGCCCTGGAGGCGCTGACCGTCAACCCGGCGTCGTTCCTCGGCCTCGACGACCAGGTCGGCGCGCTGGAGCCGGGCCGCGACGGCGACGTGGTCATCTGGTCGGGCGACCCGCTGGACGTGCACGCCCGTGCCGAGCACGTCCTCATCGAGGGCCGCACGGTCTACACCTGGGACGACGCGACGCAGACCGCCCACGTGGTGGAGCGGTCGGAGCGCTTCACCGCCTGACGTGGGGCGTCCCGCCCCCGCTCGTCGGCTGCAGGCCGTCGGCGGTGAGGTCGTCACAACGCGGTGAGGTCGTCACGAACGAGTGACGACCTCACGGCTGTGTGACGACCTCACGCGGTGGTGACTTCCTCGCGGGCCGGCGGAGGTTCATGGGCGGCGCTCAGGGAGGGTTCAGCGACCTTCCGGGATCGGCGCGTTCTCTTGCTCCCGTCGGCGCCACAGCGGCGCCCCGCAGGAGGTGTCCTCATGGACCAGCACGACCAGGCCGCCCAGCCGACCGACCCGCAGCAGCCCGCTGCGTACCCCGGCGACGCCGCGTACCCCGCTGACCCCGCCGCCCCGCCCGCCCCGCGCCGCTCCCGACGACGCCGCACCGCCGTCGGGCTGGTCGCCTCGGGCGCCGTCGCCGTCGCCGGGGCCCTGGTCCTCGGCGGGTCGGCGGTCGCGCTCGGCTGGCCCGCGAGCACGGCCGGCACCGGGCTCACCGCCTCGGCGGGCCGCGACGGCTCCGCGTCCGGCCTCGGCGGGTGGAGCGGCTCGACGGGGTCGCAGGGCGGCTCGTCCTCCGGCTCCGGGTACGGCGGCTCCGCCCCGTCGACCGGCCTCCCCGGCTCCTCGTCCGGCTCGGCCTCGACCGGGACCGGCACCCTCGACACCAGCACCGCCACCGAGGCCCAGCAGCAGGGCGTGGTGCTGATCGACACGGTGCTCGGCTACCAGTCCGCCGAGGCCGCGGGCAGCGGGGTCGTGCTCACCTCCGACGGCCTCGTGCTGACGAACAACCACGTCGTCGAGGGCGCGACCGAGATCACCGTGACGATCGGCACCACCGGCGAGACCTACGCCGCCCAGGTGGTCGGCACCGACGCGACCGCCGACGTCGCCGTCCTCCAGCTCCAGGGCGCGTCCGGCCTGACCACCGCCACGCTCGACTCCGACGGCGACCTCGCGGTGGGCGACGCGGTCACGGCGGTCGGCAACGCCGAGGGCGGCGGCGTGCTGCTCGCGGCGGACGGCACCGTCACCGCGCTCGACCAGTCGATCACCACCCAGGCCGAGGGCGTCTCGTCCGGCGAGTCGCTGACCGGGCTGATCCAGGTGGACGCGGACGTGGTCTCGGGCGACTCCGGCGGCGCGCTGCTGGACGACCAGGGCGAGGTCGTCGGCATCACGACCGCCGCGTCCTCCGGCTCGTCGGACATCACCGGCTTCGCCATCCCGATCGACGACGCCCTCGACGTGGCGACGCAGATCGTCGCGGGCCACGACTCCGACACGATCACGCTCGGCTACCCGGCGTTCCTCGGCGTGCAGCTGGCGACCGGCGCCACCACGACCGTCCCGGGTCTGGGCGGCCTCGGCGGGGCGACGGGCTCGACCGGCGCGGGCGCGACCGTCGCGGGCGTGATCGACGGCACCCCGGCGGCGCAGGCCGGCCTCGCGGCGGGCGACACGATCACCGCGGTCGACGGGACCGCCGTGGCGGACGGCGACGCCCTGAGCGCGGCGCTCGCGGCGCACGCCCCCGGCGACCAGGTCACGCTGACCTGGACCGCCGCCGACGGCACCGCGCAGACGGCGACCGTCACCCTCATCGCGGGCCCGGCGGACTGACCGCCGTCGGCCCGCCGGCGCGCCCGGCCTCTCCCTGCGGAGGCCGGGCGTCGTCGCGTCCGCGCGCTGTCCCGCGGCTCACGATCTCCCGTTTGACAACGATGTAGAACCGTCGGGAGAGTGTCGCGGGCAACGGTGCACCGCTCACGGCGAGGAAGCCCCATGACGCACGCGACCACCCCCGCGGACCCGACCGCGATCCCCACGACCGCGCTCGGGGCGCACGCCGGACCGGTGGCCCCGCGCGCCACCGGGCGGCTGACCCAGCGCCCGCTGCCGGCCACCTCGGTCCGGCTCGACCCCGAGGGCCACCTGGGCCGCTGGCAGCGCCTGAACGCCGACGCCACGCTCCCGCACAGCATCGGGATGCTGGAGGACAGCGGCGCCCTGCCCAACCTCCGCCGGGTCACCGGCGAGCACGACGGCCCGTTCGTCGGCTACCAGTTCGCCGACTCGGACGTCTACAAGGTGCTGGAGGCGATCGGCTGGGAGATCGGCCGCACCGGGACCGACGCGTTCGACGGCTTCCTCGACCAGACCCTCGACCTGCTCACCCGGGCCCAGGACGCCGACGGCTACCTCAACTCGTTCGTCCAGGTCGACCGCCCGGACCAGCGGTGGGTGGACCTGCGCTGGGCGCACGAGCTGTACTGCGCGGGCCACCTGATCCAGGCCGCGGTCGCGCTGCACCGCGGTGCCGGCCGGGCGGACTACCTCGCGCTGGCCCGCCGGTACGCCGACCTGGTCGTCGCGACGTTCGGGCCCGAGGGCCGCGCGGGGTACTGCGGGCACCCCGAGGTCGAGACCGCGCTGGTCGAGCTGTACCGCGAGACCGGGCACGAGCCCTACCTGGCGACGGCCCGGCGGATGGTCGACGAGCGCGGCCAGGACCTGGCGCTGCTCGGCCCGGACCGGCTCGGCGCGCACTACTTCCAGGACCACGCGCCCGTCCGGGAGTCGACCGAGGCGACCGGGCACGCCGTCCGGCAGCTCTACCTGGACGCGGGCGTCACCGACGTGTTCACCGAGCAGGGCGACGCCGCGCTGCTGGACGCGATGCGCGCCCAGTGGGACTCGGCGCACCACCAGAAGATGTACGTCACCGGGGCGATGGGCTCGCGGCACTTCGACGAGTCGTTCGGCGACGCCTACGAGCTGCCGCCGGACCGCGCCTACGCCGAGACCTGCGCCGCGATCGCGGACGTGCAGTGGTCGTACCGGATGCTGCTCGCCGACGGCGGCTCCCGGTACGCCGACGCGATCGAGCGCGCGCTGCTCAACGCCGTCGCCGCCTCGGTGTCGGCGGACGGGCGGTCGTTCTTCTACTCCAACCCGCTGCACCTGCGCGAGGGCCACCGCGAGGAGGAGAACGCCCCGTCCCGGCGGACGCCCTGGTACTCCTGCGCGTGCTGCCCGCCCAACATCGCCCGGCTGGTCGCGTCGCTGCACGCGTACCTGGCGACCGCGACCGACGACGCGCTGCGGGTGCACCTGTACTCCGCGGCCACGATCGAGGTCCCCGAGCACCTCGGCACCGGCACGGTCCGCCTCGACACCGCCTACCCCGCCGACGGGCGGGTGCTGGTCGAGGTCGACGGCGAGCTCACCGGGTCGCTGGCGCTGCGCGTCCCCGGCTGGGCCGCCGGCCTGCGGGTCGTCGTCGACGGCGCCCCGCTCGCCGCGGCGAGCCGCGCCGACCTGCCCCTCGACGAGGGCTACCTGGTGCTGCCGCCCGGCACCCGCCGGGTCGAGCTCGACCTCGAGATGCCGGCCACGGCGGTCGCGGCGCACCCGCGGGTGGACGCCGTGCGCGGGTCGGTGGCGATCGTGCGCGGCCCGGTCGTCTACTGCGTCGAGCAGGCCGACCACCCCGACGGCCCGTCGGTCGAGGACGTGCGGCTGCGCGCCGGTGGCGCCCTCACGGTCGTCCCAGGGGACGACCCGCTCCCGCGCATCGTGGCGGAGGGCGTCGCGGCGGACGCGGCGGACGTCCCGCTGTACCGCGCCGGCGCGGACCTGCCGCCCGCCGGTCGCCCGGTCCGGCTCACCGCGATCCCGTACGCGCAGTGGGGCAACCGCGCCCCGGGCGCGATGCGCGTCTGGCTCCCGCTGGCCTGACGATCGAGCGCGGACCGGGCGCCGCGCCGCCGCCCTCCCGGTGTCCCAACCGGGCGGGCGGCGCCGCGCGCGCCCCCTCACCGGGCGTCGGAGTCGGCTCCCTGGATCGCGGCCCTGCCGGCCTCGAGCCGCGCGACCGGAACCCGGAACGGCGAGCAGGACACGTAGTCCAGGCCCACCGAGTCGAAGAACCGGATCGACTCCGGGTCACCGCCGTGCTCGCCGCAGACGCCGACGGTGAGGTCCGGGCGGGTGGCCCGACCCTCCTCGACGGCGATGCGGACGAGCCGACCGACGCCCTTCGTGTCGATGGTCTCGAACGGGGACACGGTCAGCACCCCGTTCGCGAGGTACTCCGGGAAGAACGCCCCCTCGACGTCGTCCCGGGAGAAGCCCCACGTCGTCTGCGTGAGGTCGTTGGTGCCGAACGAGAAGAACTGCGCCACCTCGGCGATGCGGTCGGCCGTGAGCGCCGCGCGCGGCAGCTCGATCATGACGCCGACGGGCAGGTCGAGCGGGACGCCCCGCGCCTCGCCGACCTCGGCCATGATCCGCAGCGCCTCGTCGCGGACCAGGTGCAGCTCCATCACGGAGCCGACCAGCGGCACCATGATCTCGGCGTGCGGGGTGCCGCCGGCCTCGACGCGGTCGGCCGCTGCCTCGCAGATCGCGCGGATCTGCAGCGCGAACAGCCCGGGCACGACGAGGCCGAGCCGGACGCCGCGCAGGCCGAGCATCGGGTTGGCCTCGTGCATCCGGCGCACCGCGGCGAGCAGCTTGACGTCGTGCGCGTCCTCCTCGCCGCGCTCCCGGGCGAGCGCGACGCGCACCGCCAGGTCGGTGAGGTCGGGCAGGAACTCGTGCAGCGGCGGGTCGATGAGCCGGATGGTGGTCGGCAGCCCGTCCATCTCCGTGAGCAGCGCACCGAAGTCCTCGCGCTGCAGCGGCAGCAGGGCGTCGAGCGCCGCCTGCCGCTCCTCGTCGTCGTCGGCGAGCACGACCCGCTCGACCAGCACCCGGCGCTCGCCGAGGAACATGTGCTCGGTGCGGCACAGCCCGATGCCCTGCGCGCCGAGCGACCGGGCGCGCCGGGCGTCCTCGGCGGTGTCGGCGTTCGCGTGCACCCGCAGCCGGCGGGTGTCGTCGGCGTGCGTGAGGACGCGGTGCACGGAGCGGACGAGGTCGGCGGTCTGCTCGTCCTCGCCGGCCTGGTCGAGCGCGGCGTCGAGCCCCTCGCCCAGGTAGGTGCTCACGGGGGAGGGCACGACCGGGACCGCGCCCAGGTAGACCTCGCCCGTGGAGCCGTCGATCGCGACGACGTCGCCCTCCGCGACCTCGTGGCCGCCCACCTTCATGGACCGGGCGGCCGGGTCGATGTCGAGCGCGTCGGCCCCGACCACGCAGGTCAGCCCCATGCCGCGTGCCACGACCGCCGCGTGCGACGTCTTGCCGCCGCGCGCCGTGAGCACGCCGACGGAGGCGATCATGCCGCCGAGGTCGTCGGGGTTGGTCTCCCGCCGGACCAGCACCACGTCCTCGCCCGCGGCGGCGCGCGCCTCGGCCGTGGCGGAGTCGAACACCGCGGCGCCCACCGCGGCGCCGGGGGAGGCGGCCATCCCGGTGGTGAGCAGGGTGCGCTCGGCGTGCGCGTCGAACCGGGGGAACATCAGCTGCGACAGCTGCGCCCCGCTGACCCGGGCCAGCGCCTCGTCCATCGTGATGAGGTGCTCGTCGACCAGCTGGGTGGCGATCCGGAACGCCGCCGGGGCGGTCCGCTTGCCGACGCGGGTCTGCAGCATCCAGAGCTTGCCGCGCTCGACGGTGAACTCCACGTCGCACAGGTCGCGGTAGTGGGTCTCCAGCCGGCGCATCGCCTGGCGGAGCTCGCCGTACGCCTGCGGGGACACCTGCTCCATCTCGGCCAGGCTGAGCGTGTTCCGGATGCCGGCGACGACGTCCTCGCCCTGGGCGTTCGCCAGGTAGTCCCCGTAGTCGCCGGAGTGGCCGGTCGCGGGGTCGCGGGTGAACGCCACGCCGGTGCCGGAGGTCGGACCGAGGTTGCCGAACACCATGCTGACGACGTTGACCGCGGTGCCGAGGTCGTCGGGGATGCGCTCGCGGCGCCGGTACAGCCGGGCGCGGTCGGTGTTCCACGACCGCAGGACGGCGACGATCGCCAGGTCGAGCTGCTCGCGCGGGTGCTGCGGGAACACGCGCCCGGACTCCGTGCGCACGATCTCCTTGTACGCCTCGACCAGCTGGCGGAGGTCCGCCGCGTCGAGGTCCACGTCCTGCTCGACGCCCTTGGCCGCCTTGGCCTTGTCGAGCGTGTCGGCGAACAGGTCGCCGTCGATGTCGAGGACGGTCCTGCCGAACATCTGGATCAGCCGCCGGTACGAGTCCCAGGCGAACCGCTCGTCGCCCGCGAGCTCGGCGAGCCCGATGACGGACGCGTCGTTCAGCCCGACGTTGAGCACGGTCTCCATCATCCCGGGCATGGAGAACTTGGCGCCCGAGCGCACGGAGACGAGCAGCGGCTCGTGGAAGTCGCCGAGCCCGCGGCCCAGCGCGTCCTCGAGCCGGCGGACGGCCATCGTGACCTGCACGCGCAGCTCGGGCGGCAGGTGCCCGGTGCGCATGTAGGCGCGGCAGGCGTCGGTGGTGATGGTGAAGCCGGGCGGCACCGGCAGGCCGAGGCGGGTCATCTCGGCGAGGTTCGCGCCCTTGCCGCCGAGCAGGTCCTTCTGGTCCTTGCCACCCTCGGAGAAGTCCTGGACATAGCTGGCCACGTGCACCTCCGGTACGACCGCGGGGGCGTCGTTGCACCCGCCCTCCCTACTCTGCTCCCCGCGGTCGCGGTCCGGTAGGGCCATCGGTACCTGGCGGAGCCGCCCGGCGACCGGGAGAATCCGGGGGCGGTGCGTCGGTGGTGGTCGGTAGGATGGGAGCACCAGTCCGCCTCGATGAATGGAGCGCACGGCGCACGCCGAGCACATGGCCGAGACCACACCCGATCGCCCGCGGCGATCGCTCCCCGGTACCGCCCGGGTCGAGCACCGGATCACGATCCCGTCGAGCGTGTCCATGGTCGAGCTCCTGGGGATGGACGACCAGGTCCTGCGCGCCGTGGAGGACGGCTTCCGCACCGTCGACGTGCACGTGCGGGGCAACGAGATCACCCTCGGCGGCCCGGCGGGGGACGTGGCGCTCGTCGCCCGTCTCGTCGACGAGCTGGTCGAGACCGCCGTCGCCGGCACGCCCCTGACCCCCGACGTCGTCACGCGCTCCGTCGCGATGCTCACCGCCGGCACCGCGACGCGCCCGGCCGACGTCCTGACGTTCAACATCCTCTCCTCGCGCGGCCGGACCATCCGGGCCAAGACCGCGGGCCAGAAGGAGTACGTCGACGCGATCGACCGGAACACGATCACGTTCGGCATCGGCCCCGCGGGCACCGGCAAGACCTACCTCGCGATGGCCAAGGCCGTGCAGGCGCTGCAGGCCCGCCAGGTCAACCGCATCGTGCTCACCCGGCCGGCCGTCGAGGCGGGGGAGCGGCTCGGGTTCCTGCCCGGCTCGCTCAGCGAGAAGATCGACCCGTACCTGCGGCCGCTCTACGACGCGCTGCACGACATGGTCGACCCCGAGTCGATCCCGCGGCTGATGGAGGCGGGCACGATCGAGGTCGCGCCGCTCGCCTACATGCGCGGCCGCACGCTCAACGACTCCTTCATCATCCTGGACGAGGCGCAGAACACCTCGGCCGAGCAGATGAAGATGTTCCTCACCCGCCTGGGCTTCGGGTCCAAGGTGGTCGTGACCGGCGACGTCACCCAGGTCGACCTGCCGTCCGGCACGACCTCCGGCCTCCGGGTCGTGGAGTCGATCCTCGACGACGTGGACGACGTCGCGTTCTGCCGGATGTCCTCCTCGGACGTCGTCCGCCACCGCCTGGTCAGCGACATCATCGACGCCTACGCACGCTGGGACAGCACCAAGAGATGAGTATCGAGGTCAACAACGAGTCCGGCCACGAGGTCGACGAGGCGGAGTTCGCCGCGCTCGCCCGCTTCGTCCTGGACCAGATGCACGTGCACCCGCAGACCGACCTGTCGATCCTGTTCGTCGACACCGAGGTGATGACGGATCTGCACGTGAAGTGGATGGACGAGCCCGGCCCCACCGACGTGCTGTCGTTCCCGATGGACGAGCTGCGCCCCGGCCGCGCGGACGAGCCGACGCCCGCCGGGCTGCTCGGCGACGTCGTGCTGTGCCCGGAGGTCGCCGTCGAGCAGGCGCGCACCGCGGGCCACTCGACCGCCGAGGAGCTGCTGCTGCTCACCACGCACGGGATCCTGCACCTGCTGGGCTACGACCACGCGGAGCCGGAGGAGGAGAAGGAGATGTTCGGCCTGCAGCGCCAGCTGCTGCTGACCTTCCTCGCGGGACGATGACCGCCGGCGTCCCGCTCGGGCTGCTCGCGGCCCTGACGGTCCTGGCCGTGCTCGTGGCGGCGGTGCTCTCCGCGGGCGAGGCGGCCGTGCTGCGGGTGTCCCGCGGCGTGGTGGCCGACCTGCTCGCGTCGCGGCACCCCGCGGCCGAGCGCGTCCGCCGGCTCACCGAGGACCGCGCCGCCGTCGCCGGGTCGGCCGGCGTCGTCCGGCTGCTGTGCGAGATGGTCGCGGCCGTCTGCCTGACGCTCGCGATCGCCGCCTCGTCGCTGCCGTGGGCGGCCGAGCTGGTCGTCGCCGTGGCCGCCTGCGCGTTCCTCACCGTCGTGCTGGCCCGGCTCAGCCCGCGCTCGCTCGGCCACCGGTACCCCCGCCAGGTGCTCACCACCACGTCCCGGCTGCTGCTCGGCGTGCGCGCCGTCGCCGGCCCGCTGGTCCGGGTCGCGCCGGCCGCGGGTACGGACCTCGACGAGGACGAGCTGCGCGAGATGGTCGAGCGCGTGGGGGAGTCGCCGTCGATCGACGTGGACGAGCGCGCGATGGTGCGCTCCGTGCTCGGGCTCGGCGACACCCTGACCCGCGAGGTCATGGTGCCGCGCACCGACATGGTCACGACCCACGAGGCGACGCCGCTGCGCAAGGTGCTGTCGCTGCTGCTCCGCTCCGGGTACTCCCGCGTCCCGGTGGTCGGCGAGGGCGTCGACGACCTGCGCGGCGTGCTCTACCTCAAGGACCTGGTGCGCCGGATGCAGGACGACCCGGAGGGCGCCGAGGCGCCGGCCGGCTCGCTGGTCCGGCCCGCCGTGTTCGTGCCGGAGTCGAAGCCGGTCGACGAGCTGCTGCGCGAGCTGCAGGCCGGCGCCAGCCACATCGCGATGGTCGTCGACGAGTACGGCGGCATCGCCGGCCTGGTGACCATCGAGGACGCCCTCGAGGAGATCGTCGGCGAGCTCACCGACGAGCACGACCCGCACGCCCCGCAGGTCGAGGACCTCGGCGGCGGCACCTTCCTGGTGCCCGCGCGGCTCGCCAAGGACGAGCTGGGCGAGCTGTTCGGCCTGGACGTCGAGGACGACGACGTCGACACCGCGGGCGGACTGCTCGCCAAGGCGCTCGGCAAGGTGCCCATCCCGGGCTCGGCCGGCGAGATCCACGGCCTCCGCCTGGTCGCGCAGGGCACCGAGGGCCGGCGCAAGCGCGTCGCCCGGGTGCTCGTCTCCCGCGCCCCGGAGCCCGACGACGCGGACGCCCGCGAGACCGCCGACCGCCCGGCCGACCCGGCCCCCACCCCGACGGACCACTGACATGACGGAGACCCCCGTGCCCCACCGCTCCGGCTTCGCCTGCCTCGTCGGCCGGCCCAACGCCGGCAAGTCGACGCTCACCAACGCCCTGGTCGGCCAGAAGGTCGCGATCACCTCCGGGCGGCCGCAGACGACGCGGCACACGGTCCGCGGCATCGTGCACCGCCCGGACGCCCAGCTCGTGCTGGTGGACACCCCCGGGCTGCACCGGCCGCGCACCCTGCTCGGCGAGCGGCTGAACGACCTGGTGCGCGACACCCTCAGCGAGGTCGACGTCGTCGGCTTCTGCCTGCCGTCGGACCAGAAGGTCGGCCCGGGCGACCGGTTCATCGCCGAGCAGCTGGCGCAGCTGGGCCGCCGGACCCCGGTCGTCGCGATCGCCACCAAGGCCGACCTGGTGGGCAAGCAGCGGCTCGCGGAGCACCTGCTGGCCGTGTCCGAGCTCGGGGAGTGGGCCGACATCGTGCCGGTGTCCGCCGAGTCGGGGTACCAGGTCGACGTGGTGGAGCAGGTGCTCGTCCAGCACCTGCCCGAGGGCCCCGCGCTGTACCCCGAGGGCGAGCTGACCGACGAGCCCGAGGCCGTGATGGTCGCCGAGCTGGTCCGCGAGGCCGCGCTCGAGGGCGTGCGCGACGAGCTGCCGCACTCGCTGGCGGTCGTCGTCGACGAGATCGTCCCCCGGGAGACCGGCGCGGGCGAGACCCCGATGCTCGACGTCCGGGTGCACCTGTTCGTCGAGCGGGACAGCCAGAAGGCGATCGTGATCGGGCGCGGCGGCTCCCGGCTGCGCGAGGTGGGCACCACCGCGCGGCGCGGGATCGAGGCCCTGCTCGGCTCCCGGGTGTACCTCGACCTGCACGTCAAGGTCGCGAAGGACTGGCAGCGCGACCCCAAGCAGCTCGGGCGGCTGGGCTTCTGAGCACCGCCACCACGCAGCACGAGCAGGGGGTCCCCCCGGGGGGTACCCACCACGGGGATAATCGCGACGTGCGCTACCGGACCGCCGCGGGGACCGTCGTGGGCGCGGTGGTGCTCGCCGTGCTCGGGGCGCTCATGGGCCCGCAGTGGGCGCCGGTGCCGCTCACCGACCCGCTGACGGTGCAGACGCAGTCGACGGCGATCACCGACGCGCCCGCGCTGGGGACGTACGCCGTGCGGTCGTCGGTGCTCACCGTCCAGCTCGACGGGGCGGACGTGGACGCCCGGCTGCTGATGCCGGTCGGGGTCGACGGCGACGTGCCGGCGGTGGTGTTCGTGCACGGCGCGGGGACCGGGAAGTTCGAGGACGCGTTCGTCGACCAGGCGCGCTCGCTCGCCGAGGCCGGCGTGGCGACGCTGGTGCCGAACAAGCGGCTCGACACCTACACGCTGCGGCACCGCGACTACGTGGCGATGGCCGACGACTACCTGCGCTCGTGGGACCTGCTGCGGGGCCTGCCCGGGATCGACCCGGACCGGGTCGGCGTCTACGCGGAGAGCGAGGGGGCCTGGATCGCGCCGGTGATGGCCGCGGACCAGCCCGGCATCGGCTTCGTGGTGCTGGCCTCCGCTCCGGTCGTGCCGCCCCGGCAGCAGGCCGCGTTCGCGGTCGACTCCTACCTGCGGAACACCGGCGTCCCGCAGCAGGTGTTCCGGGCGATCCCGCGGGCGGTCGGCATGTCGCTGCCCGGGGGCGGCCTGGACTACGCGGACTTCGACGTCGCGCCCTACCAGCGGCGGATGAGCCAGCCGGTCCTCGTCGTCTACGGCACCGCGGACGCGTCGATGCCGGTGGTGCAGGGCGCCGAGCAGATCATCCGGGACCTGGCGATCGCCGGGAACACCGACTACACCGTGCGCTACTACCGGGGCGCCGACCACGGCATCCGGGTGGACGAGGTCGTGGCGCCGGCGTTCCTGCACGACCTCGCGGGCTGGGTGCAGGGGCTGCCCGCGACCGCGTCGGCCGCCCCGCGGATCGCAGGTCAGCAGCCCGAGCAGCTGTACTGGGCCGGCCCGGTGCCGCAGCCGCGGTGGCTGGGTGACGGCGACGTGCTGCTGTTCCTGGTCGCGGGGGCGGTGGGGGTGCTCGTGCTGCTGCCCGTCGGGCGGCTCGCCGTGGTGGGCGTCCGGCGGGTGCGGGGCCGCGAGCCGGGGCCGGGGCGCGACCGCGTGCTGACCCGGCGGCTGGCGCTGCTGTCCGCAGCCTCGGTCGCGACGGTCGTCGCGCTGGTCTGGTACCTCGTCTCCGTGGCGCGGCTCGCCGTCGGGTACGAGCGCAACGGCTGGATCGTGCAGGGCGGCTGGATCGCGGTGCGCGTGCTCGGCCTGGTCGCCGTGTACGCCGCGGCGGCCGTCGTGGTGCGGCTGCGGCGGCTGCGCCGGGCCGGCGAGCCGATGGCGCACGGGGTGCTCGGGCACGTCGTGCTGTGGGGCACCTGCGCGGCCAGCGCGGCCCTGCTGGTGGTCCTGGCGTACTGGGGCGTGTACCAGCTCGGCATCTGAGGGTGTGGACGATGCGGTGCGTGGCGCCGCGACCAGGCACCATGGTGCCTGCCAGGGCGACGAGGGGAGAGCACGGGTGCGGACGACGTGGGGTTCGGCGACCGACCGCGGGCGGGTGCGCGCGCTGAACGAGGACGCGCTGCTGGCGCACCCGCCGGTGTTCCTCGTCGCGGACGGCATGGGCGGGCACGAGGCGGGCGACGTCGCCAGCCGGCTCGCGGTCGAGGAGTTCGGCGCGCTCGCCGGCCGGACCGCGGTGGACCCGTCCGACCTGCACGCGTGCTTCCGCCGCGCCGCCCGCCGGATCCGCGGGGCGTTCGAGCGCCGCGAGGGCGGCACCACGGTCGCCGGGGTGGCCCTGGGCGAGCACGACGGCGCCGCGCACTGGCTGGTGTTCAACGTCGGCGACTCCCGGGTCTACCGCTGGGCGGACGGCGAGCTCGCGCAGCTGACCGTCGACCACTCGGTGGTGCAGGAGCTCGTCGACTCCGGCGCGCTCAGCCGGGACGCCGCGGAGCAGCACCCGGAGCGGCACGTGCTCACCCGGGCGCTCGGCACCGGCGCCGACCCGGAGCCCGACTACTGGACGCTGCCCGCGCGCCCCGGCGACCGCCTGCTGGTGTGCTCCGACGGCGTGACCGGCGAGCTCGCGCCGTCCGACCTGGCCGACGTGCTGGACCGCGTCCCGGGCGCCGCCGCGGCCGCCGCCGAGCTCGTGCGCCGCGCGGTCGAGGCGGGCGGCCGGGACAACGCCACGGCCGTCGTCGTGGACGCCCTGGATGACGAGCCCGACGGGACGAATTCACCCGGATGGCTCGCGTTCGGCACCGGTCCTGCCGATAGGACATGGGACGAGACGGTCGACGGGGCCACCATCCCGCGACCGCGAAGCCACCAGGAGGACCGTCGGTGATCGTGCCCGAGTACACCCCCGGCGAGTGGTACGCCGTCGTCGCGGGAGGCGTCGTGCTGCTGCTCGCCCCGTCGACCCCGCCCGAGGTCGTGCGCGACGTCTGGGCCACCGCGCCGGAGCGCGGCGGCGGCCTCGGCGCGCAGCTCGACGCCCTGGTGCGGCACGGTCTCGGCGGCCTGCACCCGTTCGCGGCGGTCGACCTGGCCGGCGGCAAGGTGCACACCGCGCTGCGCGGCGACGTGGAGGTCGAGGTCGTCCGCGGCACCCGCGCCGAGGTGCTGTCCGCGCCCGAGGTCGTGTCCTGGTCCGAGCGGTCCGTCGGCTCCGCCGAGGAGGTCACCGTCCGGGTGTCCGGCGCCGGCCGCGGCGCCGCCCTGCCCATCGTCAGCGGCGTGGTGCGCGCGTCCCGCGTGCGGGTGCGGCTGACGGGCGCCGAGCCGGCGCGCGAGGCCGAGGCCGCGCCGTCCGAGCCCGTCGTGCTGCCCGCCGCCCCGACGCCGGTCGCCGTGGCGCCCGCGCGCGCGGCGGCGGTCGAGGACGTCGAGGTCGCGCCGGCCGAGGTCGAGGCCGCCCCGGCCGCCGTCGCCGAGCCGGTCCCGGCCGGGTCCGCGGACGTGCCGTCCGGCACCGAGGTCGTCGAGGGCACCCCCGCGCCGGCCGAGGTCGTCGAGGGCGAGCTCGTCGAGGCCGAGGTGGTCGAGGAGGAGGCACCCGCCGAGGACGCGCCCGCGGAGGACGCGCCCGCGGAGGAGTCGCCCGCCGAGGACGCGCCCGCCGAGGTCGAGGAGCACGACGCCGTCGCCGAGGCCCCCGCCGCACCGGCACCGGCCCCGGCGCCCACGCCGGCCCCGCCGGCGGCCGCGGCCCCGGTGCTGCCCAGCCCCGCCCAGCCCTACGTCCCGCCGGCCCCGCCCGCGGCCCCGGCCCTGCCCGGCCCGGCGTCCGCCGACGACCACGACGGCCTGACGATCCTCAGCGGCGAGCTGGCGTCGATCCGCCAGCACCTGCCGTCCTGGGCGGTCTCCCAGACCGGCGACTGGCCGTCCGGCCCCGTCGTGCCCACCCCGGCGCCCGCGCCCGGCGTCTCGGGTGCGCTGCCCGTCACCGCCGCGCCCACGGCCCAGCTGCCGGTGCCCCGGCTCGCCCTGTCCACCGGGGCGCTCGTGCCCGTCGACGCCGTCGTCCTGATCGGCCGCGCGCCGCAGGCCGACCGCGCGCCCGACGGCTCCGAGGCGCGCCTCGTGACCGTGCCGAGCCCGGAGCAGGACATCTCGCGCACGCACGCCGAGGTCCGCCTGGAGGCCGGCCGCGTGCTGGTCACGGACCTGTACTCCACCAACGGCATCACCGTCGCGACCGGCACCCTGCCGCCGCGGCGCGTCACCGCGGGCGAGCCCGTCGCCGTCGCGGAGGGGGACGTCGTCGACCTGGGCGACGGCGTGACGTTCACCGTGGAGCCGGGTGCGTGAACCGACGGCGTGAGGCCTCGCAGCCGCCGCACCTGCCCGGATACGCGGTGCAGCGGCTGCTGGGCTCGGGGGGCTCGGCCGACGTCTTCCTGTACGAGCAGGACCTGCCGCGGCGGCCGGTCGCGGTCAAGGTGCTGCTCGGCAGCGTGGACGCGGAGGCGCGGGAGGCGTTCGAGCGCGAGGCGGACCTGACCGCCCGGCTCTCGCACCACCCGTCGATCGTGACGGTCTACCAGGCGGGCGTGGCCGGCGACGGCCGGCCGTACCTGGTGATGGAGTACTGCGCGCGGCCCGGCCTCGGGCAGCGGTACCGCAGCGAGCGGTTCGAGGTCGCCGAGGTGCTCGAGCTCGGCGTCCGGCTGGCCTCCGCGGTCGAGACCGCGCACCGCGCCGGGATCCTGCACCGGGACATCAAGCCCGGCAACGTGCTCACCAACGACTTCGGCCGGCCGGTGCTGACCGACTTCGGCATCGCGTCCACGGTCGACGCCGGCGGCCCGGCCGTCGGCATGTCGATCCCGTGGGCCGCGCCCGAGCTGCTCGCGGCCGACCCGCACGGCGACGCGCGGTCCGACGTGTACTCGCTGGCCGCGACGCTGTTCTCCGCGCTCGCCGGCCGCTCGCCGTTCGAGCGCCCCGGCGGCCCGAACGAGGCCGCGGACCTGGTGGGTCGCATCGAGCGCGGCGCCCCGGTGCCGTTCGCGCGCGACGACGTGCCGGACCGGCTGCGCACGGTGCTGGCGCGCGCCATGGCCCGGGAGCCGCAGCAGCGGCACGCCCGGGCGCTCGACCTCGCGCAGGACCTGCGCGCCGTGCAGGCCGACCTGGGGCTGCCGGTCACCGCGCCCGACGTCGACGACCACGCCGGCCCCGCCGGAGCCCCCGCCGCCGGCGCCGCGGCGCCCGCCGACGCCACACGCGTGCGGCCGGTCGTCGAGGTCGCCCCGCA
>NZ_JAGXJG010000239.1:0-276 GCF_019091725.1 Cellulomonas sp. GbtcB1
AACATATTTACAAAAATTCATACAAATTCTTAATTAAATTATAATAGATATATTAATGAGTCAACTTACTATATTTAGATTTGTATAACTATTTTTATAACTAATTTATATATTATTAATAAGTAAGCCTACTAATTACATAAAATTGTAAATTAATAATCAAAACATAATAAGATACTAATAATAAACAACAAAATTTGTATTTATCATACAAATCACGTCAACAACATAAATGATATATTTTTAAAATTCAAAACATATATAACCATAATATTT
>NZ_JAGXJG010000240.1:0-275 GCF_019091725.1 Cellulomonas sp. GbtcB1
AGGTGCGGGTGCTCAGCGCGCGCGAGCGCGGCGAGTGGCTGGCCGCCCTGGCCGTCACCACCAAGCGGGTCGCCCCGCGGCTGCCGGTCCGCGCGCTGACCACCGGCGGGGAGTTCATGTCCTCGCAGTGCGACCGGCACCACCCGCTGCTGCGCTCCGGCCGCGCGCCCGAGGCCCTGGACGCCCTGCTCCGCGGCGCGCCGGGCGTCGGGCTGCCCGGGCTCGCGCTGCTGCGCCGGCTCCCCGCGGAGGGCCCGCCCGCCGCGGTGCTCGAC
>NZ_JAGXJG010000241.1:0-275 GCF_019091725.1 Cellulomonas sp. GbtcB1
ATAAGGAAAGCAAGAACATCCTCCCTACCAAGTCTCTGAATTAGACCATAGAAGCCATTGATTTGCCGAACGTCCCTATTTGCACGATTCCATAACGAATGGAAGACATTTTCATAAGTACCAGTTGCACATCTAGTACATTGTGGATCAATATGTACTTTCCTTTGGGCAAGAGCTACATTTGTAGGAATCCATGAATAGGCCATTTTCCATGCAAAATATTAAATTTTCGGGGGGTATTTGCAGCTTCCAATTCTTCTTCCACCACAGCTCCT
>NZ_JAGXJG010000242.1:0-274 GCF_019091725.1 Cellulomonas sp. GbtcB1
GTGGCTTATGCAAAGTTGTCTATACGGCTCGATTTACTATCGGATCGATAAATATTATCCAATATTATATTGTAATAAGTCGTATTATAAATTTTGGTATAAGTTAATAACCTTATAAAAGAATATTTTATTATATCGAATCTGTTGATTAAATCATATACTATGCAAAATTAGCCAAAAATCATACAAAACAAGATTATTGGACAAATTATTGCAAATAATCTTACTAAAATTCTTATTCCAAGTCTATAATGAAAGCAATCTTAAATGCCAC
>NZ_JAGXJG010000243.1:0-274 GCF_019091725.1 Cellulomonas sp. GbtcB1
CGAGCAACATATGTACGCTATCTTCAACTTTAGATTATTCTGAATCATTTATCTGATGATATTAGTGTACATGATCTTTGTAAAACTAGTGGACCTTCGACATCACTGCAATAAAGACTATGGTTCAACAAAAACGCCCACGGAGCTGTTGGACTTAGGCCACCCAGGTAGGCAGTGCTGAGAGAGATCAGTGCGGTTTAAATGCTTCTATCATAACACAGCAATCGAGAGGAACTCAACGGGCGTTGGTGACGTGGATGGTTGCCTTGGACTT
>NZ_JAGXJG010000244.1:0-274 GCF_019091725.1 Cellulomonas sp. GbtcB1
CCTGTTTCAGCTTTTTCATCAGGTAACATTTTCCGTTACAGTGCATCCATGGCCGGTTTTTGTTCACACAAAGTTGCTCGGCTATGTATTTTTGGTTCAGATCAAAACCCGCCACAATAAAATACTGCGAAAACTGAGCGCTAAACAACCCCAGTAACAGTAACATACAAATGAACCGGTTTTTCATTACAGGCAAAAGTAGAGATAAAACGGGAAAGGACAAAGGTAAAAGGGTAGAAGTGAAAGGATAAAGGTGAAAGGTCTTTTTTACTTG
>NZ_JAGXJG010000245.1:0-274 GCF_019091725.1 Cellulomonas sp. GbtcB1
TATTAATTGGATGATCACTGTGTACACCTGTGTATACGTAAAAGTAAAATTTTGAAACCAATACAGTAATAATTTAGTTAGTATTTAACGGTAAAATCTAGCTAACACCTTAAATTTACAAAGAAAAATAAATATAAAAAATCAAAACATAAAAAATTTCTTAGCAAATAACTCATCACTTATAGCCACATAAAATGGTAAGATATATAGCTACATATTATATTATCGTTTGCGCTACATTTTTTTTTTCTTTAACTGAAATTTATTTTAAAAA
>NZ_JAGXJG010000246.1:0-273 GCF_019091725.1 Cellulomonas sp. GbtcB1
TGCGTGGCGCGGAGGTCGCGATGTTCTTCCACCGTCAAGAGCTGCAGTTCAAGGCCACACCCGTCAAGCCGGACGCCGTCTACGCCCGCAAGCTCCAGGAGGTCCTGGGCGGGCAGTACGGCGAGATCACGGTCGCGTTGCAGTACGGGTTCCAGTCCTGGAACACGCACCTGCCCGGCAAGTACCGCGACCTGCTGTACGGCATCGGCGCGGGGGAGTTCGTCCACGTCGAGATGCTGGCGACGATGTTCGCCCAGCTGCTCGAGAAGGCGC
>NZ_JAGXJG010000247.1:0-273 GCF_019091725.1 Cellulomonas sp. GbtcB1
ACCTACATCATGGGCGCCTTCTTCATCGGCGGGCAGGTCTTCGAGTACGCCGAGCTCGTGCACGAGGGCCTAACCATCTCCTCCAGCCCGTACGGCTCGGTGTTCTACCTGACCACCGGCTTCCACGGTCTGCACGTGGTCGGCGGGCTCATCGCCTTCCTGTTCCTGCTGGGCCGCTCCTTCACCTCGAAGCGGTTCGGCCACCACGAGGCGTCCACCGCCATCGTGACCTCGTACTACTGGCACTTCGACGACGTGGTGTGGTTCGCGCTG
>NZ_JAGXJG010000025.1:0-57793 GCF_019091725.1 Cellulomonas sp. GbtcB1
CCGCGCCCGAGCCGCCGCGGCCGCGGCCGCGCACCGCCTCGCGGCCGCGCACCGTCCCGCGGCCCACCCGGGACCGTCGGCCCATCCCGGCCCGCCGCGGCGCGCCTAGCGTGGCCGGCACGGGCGACGCAGGGTCGCCCCGCCCGCCGCGGAGCCAGGGGAGGCAGCCATGCGCGCGCACGTCGTCTACGAGAGCCTGTTCGGGAACAGCCACGCCGTCGCGGAGGCGGTGGCGGCCGGGCTGCGCGCGGCCGCGCCCGGCGCGGACGTCTCGGTGGTGAACGTGCTGGCGGCGCCCGACGCGCTCCGCACCGACCTCGTGGTCGTCGGCGGCCCGACGCACGCGTTCTCCCTGAGCCGCCCCGAGACCCGGCGCAGCCGGCCGGACCACCTCGACGACCCCGAGGCGCGCCGGCGCGCGGACGCGGAGCCGGGGGCCGACACGGGGCGGGGCGTCCGCGAGTGGCTCGAGGCGCTCGAGGCGCCCGAGGGCACGCCCGCGGCGGCCTACGACACCCGGGTCGACCGGCCCGTCCCGAAGCGCGCCTCCGCGGGCATGGCCAAGCGGCTGCGCCGCGCCGGTTGCCGGGTGGTGCTCCCGCCGGCCGGGTTCCACGTCGCCGGCATGCACGGGCCGCTCGTCGACGGCGAGCTCGAGCGGGCGACCGCCTGGGCGGGGGAGGTCGCCCGCGCCGCCGGGCTCGCCGGCGCGCCCGACCCGGCCTGACGGCGTCCCCGGGCGCCGCGGCGGCGCGCGGCTAGGCTGCGGCGGGACGACCCGCGGTCCGGCGCGGGCGCGGGGACGCGAGGAGCGCGGCGGTGGCGGACGTGACGTCGACGGTGTTCTGGGTCAACGGGCGCCTGCTGCCCGAGGCGGAGGCGACGACCTCGGCGCGGGACCACGGGTTCGTCGTGGGCGACGGCGTGTTCGAGGCGGTCAAGGTCGACCGCGGCCGGATCTTCGCGCTGTCCCGGCACGTCGCGCGCATGACGCGGTCCGCCGCGGGCATCGGCCTGCCGGGCTTCGACCCGGAGCTCGTCCGGCGGGCGGCCCACGAGGTCGTCGAGGCGAACGCGGACCTGCTCACCAGCGCCTACGACCTGCTCCGCATCACGTTCACCGGCGGTCCGGGCGTCCTGGGCAGCGGCCGGGTCGACGGACCGCCGACGCTGGTGCTCGGCGTCACCCCGGGCCACGAGCCGGACCCCGAGACCGGCGTGGTCACCGTGCCCTACCGCCGCAACGACGTCGGGGCGCTGACCGGGCTCAAGACGACCTCGTACGGCGAGAACGTGCTGGCGCTCGCGCAGGCGCGGGCCGCCGGCGCGAGCGAGGCGGTGTTCGCCAACACCCGCGGGCAGCTCTGCGAGGGCACGGGCACGAACGTGTTCGTGGTGCGGGACGGGGAGCTGCTCACGCCCCCGCTGTCCTCCGGCTGCCTCGCGGGGGTCACCCGCGCCCTGGTGCTCGAGTGGCACGGCGCCCGCGAGGTCGACCTGCCCTACGACGCGCTCACCAGCTCGGACGAGGTGTTCCTCACGTCGACCGCCCGGGACGTGCAGCCCGTGGTCGCGGTCGACGGCGCGCCCGTGGGCGGCGGCGCGCCCGGGCCGGTGACGCGCGCGGTCGCCCGGGTGTTCGCGGAGCGGCAGCTCGAGCACCTCGACCCCTGACGGGGCGCCCGCTCAGACGCCGTGCAGCGTCGCGGCCAGCAGCGCGGCGCGTGATGCGAGGGCGGGCAGCCGGACGTGCTCCGTGGCCGCGTGCGCCCCGCCGCCGCCCGGGCCGAAGCCGTCGAGGGTGGGCAGCCCCGCGGCCCCGGTGAGGTTCGTGTCGGCGGCCCCGGGCGCGGGCGCGCCGGTGACGTCCTGCCCGATCCTGCCGGCCGCGGCGGCCACCGCCGCGAGGAGTCCCTGCGACGCGGCGCCGGGCTCCCACGCGGGCCGCCGGGAGAGCACCTCCGCGCGGACGTCCGCCCCGGGCCGGACCGGGACGGGCTCGGTGAGGCGCGCCAGCACCGCGCGCTCGCTCGCGTGGGTGACGAACCGCAGACCCAGGTCGGCGCGGGCGCTCTCGGCCACGACGTTCGTCCGGGTGCCGCCCGCGACGACGCCGACGTTCGCGAGCACCGACGGGTGCTCGGCGAGGAACCGCCGCGCGGCCAGGAGCTGGTCGAGCAGCTCGTCGGTCGCCGACACGCCCGCGTCCGGGTCGACCGCGGCGTGCGCGGCCAGCCCGGTGACGTGCAGCCGGAGGCGGGTCGAGCCGCGCCGGGCGGTCTTGAGCCCGCCGTGCGCGCCCGGCGCCTCCAGGCCCAGGGCGTAGGCGGCGCCGCGCGCGGCGTCCCGGATCAGGCCCGCCGTGGCGGGGGAGCCGACCTCCTCGTCCGGGGTGACCAGCAGCCGCACCGGGCGGTGCCCGAGCCCGGCGGCCCTCAGCAGCTCCGCCGCCGCCAGCGCGACGACGAGGCCGCCCTTCATGTCGTAGGTCCCCGGCCCGTGCAGCACGTCGCCGTCCCGCCGGACCGGGACCGAGCCGACGGCGTGCACGGTGTCGTGGTGGGCGAGCAGCAGCGCGGGGGCGTCGCCCGCGCGCGGTCCCCGGCCGGGCAGGTCGAGGACGACGGCGTCGCCCGATGCCGGGTCCGCGGTCGGCACCCGGTCGCCGCGGAACCCGGCGGCGCGCGCGTCCGCCACCACGAGGTCCGCCAGCGCGTCCAGCGCGGCGGCCGCACCGGTGGGGGTCTCGAGGCGCACGTACCGCTCCAGGCGCCCGGCGTCCGCGGGCAGCCGGCGCCGGGCGGCCTCGTCGAGCCCGTCCAGGGCCGCGGCGTCGCCCCTCATGCCCCCCGAACCTAGGCCTGTCGCGTCCGCCCCGCCCGCGGGACGTCCGCCCCGCCCGCGGGACGCCCGCCTCGTCAGGCCGGGGAGTCCGCCCGGAACCGGCGCAGGAGGCTCTGCGCCGCCTCCGCCACGAGCCCGTGGTCGTGCGTCACCGCGAACGCGAACTCCCGCTCGTCGTCCTCGGGCGACCCCACGGGAGCGCCGAGGGCCGCCGAGTGCCGGGACCGCGGCCCGTCGATCTCGCGCCCGACGAGCGCCACCGACTCGTGCGCCCCCAGGACCACCACCGTCCACTCCTGGGCGAGCGGCTCGGCGGGGTCGAGCGACGCCCACCGCACGTCGGCCGGCAGCGCGGCCGGGCGGCCGGTGCCGAGCGCCCCGACGAACGGCAGCGCCCCGGCGAGCCGCTCGTAGCGCCGCGCGGACCGGCCGGTGAAGAACCGCTCGTCCTGGAACGCGCCGAGCACCACCGGGGGGACCCGGTGCGCGACGGCCGCGGCCTCGAGGGTGCGGGACAGCGGGAGCAGGAGGCGCTTGGGCGCCAGGCGGACGGCCCGGCGCGTCCCGATGACCTCGAACGGCGTGGCGGCGCCCCCGAGCGGCGCGTGGGGGCGCGGGAGCCGCCCGGCGTGCCGCTCGCCGGCGGGCAGCGTCCGGTGCGGCCGCCCGAGGAACCAGCCCTGGCCGAGGTCGGCGCCGAGCACGAGCGCCCGCGTCAGGTCGTCCTGGGTCTCGATGCCCTCGGCGACGACCCGGGCACCGGTCGCCTCGGCGCGTGCCCGGACCGCGCCCGCGACCGTGATGGTCTCGGGGTCCTCGAGCGTGCGGAGCAGCTGCAGGTCGAGCTTGATGATCTCGGGCGCGAGCAGCGGGATGAACGCGAGCGACTCCGGGACCGCCCCGACGTCGTCCAGGGCGATGGCGCACCCGGCCGCGCGCAGCCGGGCCGCCGCGTCGAGCATCCCGGCCGGGTCGAGGGCGAGCGCGCGCTCGGTGATCTCGACGACCACGCGCACCTGCGGGCCGCGCCGCGCGAGCGTCTCGAGCACGAGCGGCAGGTGCCGGGACAGCGTCCGGGGCTCGATGTTGAGGAACAGGGTGTGGGAGGCCCCGCCCGCCGCCGCCTCGGCGTCCGCGAGCGCGCGCGACATCGCCGCCCGCTCCAGCTCGCCGAGGAGGCCGGCCTGCTCCGCCGCGTCCAGCACCTCCAGCGGCGACCGCCAGCCGGAGTCCGCGGGCGTCCGCAGCAGCGCCTCGCGGCCGAGCACCTCGCCCGTCGCGAGCTCGACGACCGGCTGGTACGCGCAGTGCACCCCGCCGGTGCGGAGCAGCTCCGGCACGGGCAGCCGGCCGGGGTGCTCCGGAGCGGACAGGAGGGTCACCTCGTCCTGATCGGTAGGCGCGCGGCGATGTTGAAGGTCCTGGACGTCGGCGTGTGCGGAGCGGCACCGGGCGCCCGCTCGGGCTAGCGTGGCCGCGGGTCAGGACGGGACGGGGGCGGCGTGGCGCGACATCAGCAGGACCGGCGGGTGGGGGACCACCTCGTCGACCGGGGCCTGGTCAGCAAGGCGACGCTGGACGCCGCGGAGCGGGTCGCCGCGGAGTCCGGCGCCTACATCGGGCAGGTGCTGATCGCGATCGGCGCGATCGACTCGGAGTCCCTGACCCGTGCGCTCGCCGACCTGTGGGGCCTGCCGTACGTCGTGCCGACCCGGATCACGGAGGCGCTCGACGCGCAGGGCGCCGACGTCGGCCGCGTGCTCGCGGAGCAGTGGCTGCCGCTGGAGCGCCGCGGCGACGGCACCCTGGTGGTGGCGGTGGTCGACGAGCCGACGCCCGAGCGCCGCGCCGCGATCGCGGGCGCGCTGGGCGAGGAGCCGTTCCTCGTGCTCGCCGACCGGTGGGACTTCCAGCAGGCCGTCCTCGACCGCTACGGGCCGGACCTGCGCGAGCGCGCGAGCCTCGGGCTGTGGGGCCGCTCGCCGGCGCAGTCCGCACGGACCGTCCTCGTGCCGTGGCAGCGGGTCGCGCTGGTCGTCGCGCTGGTCCTGGTCGTGCTCGCGGCGGTCGCGGACCTGCGCGCGGTCGTCGTCACGCTGTCGGTCGTGGTGGGCCTGGCGTTCCTGGTGGGGACGGGGTTCAAGTTCTGGGCGTCGCTGCGCGGCGCGCGGATGGAGCACGTGACGCGCACCGACCCCGCCGAGCTGGCCGCCCTCCCCGACCACGAGCTGCCGCGGTACACGGTCCTGGTGCCCGTGTACAAGGAGGCGAACATCGTCGCCAACCTCATCGGCAACCTCGGCGCGCTGGACTACCCGGCGCACCTGCTCGAGGTGCTGATCCTGGTCGAGGAGGACGACACCGAGACCCGCGCCGCGGCGGAGGCCGCGCACCCGCCGGCGCACTTCCGGTTCATCACCGTCCCGGCCGGCGCCCCGCAGACCAAGCCCAAGGCGTGCAACGTCGGCCTGGAGTTCGCGACCGGCGAGTACCTCGTGATCTACGACGCCGAGGACAAGCCCGAGCCCGACCAGCTCAAGAAGGCCGTGCTCGCGTTCCGGCAGGCGGGGGAGGAGCTGGTCTGCGTGCAGGCCGCGCTCAACTACTTCAACGCCGACGAGAACCCGCTGACCCGGATGTTCACGCTGGAGTACTCGTTCTGGTTCGACTACATGCTGCCCGGGCTGGAGTACGGGAAGCTCGCGATCCCGCTCGGCGGCACGTCGAACCACTTCCGGGTCAGCGGCCTGCGCCGGCTCGGCGGCTGGGACCCGTACAACGTCACCGAGGACGCGGACCTGGGCATCCGGGCGTCGGCCGAGGGGATGCGGGTCGGGGTCATCGACTCGACCACGTACGAGGAGGCCAACACCTCCTACCCGAACTTCGTGCGGCAGCGCTCCCGGTGGATCAAGGGCTACATGCAGACGACGCTGGTGCACCTGCGGCAGCCGTTCCGGCTCGTGAAGGTGGCCGGTCTCCGGCAGACGCTGTCGTTCCTGTTCCTCGTCGGCGGCACGCCCGCGACCTTCCTCGCGGTGCCGCTGCTGTACGCGGTGTTCCTCGCGTCGCTGCTCCTCGACCCGGACCAGCTGGCGTTCCTGTTCCCCGGCTGGGTGCTCTGGCTCTCGCTGTTCAACCTGGGCGTCGGCAGCGCGCTCATGATCTACGTCTCGATGATGGGCGCCTTCAAGCGCCGCCGGTACGGCCTCGTGCTGTGGGGCCTGGCGAACCCGGCGTACTGGCTGCTGCACTCCGTCGCCGCGTACAAGGCGCTCTGGCAGCTCATCACGAAGCCGCACTACTGGGAGAAGACCGCACATGGCCTCACTGGCGTCGCCGCTGCCGCGCACGTCCCCGCGTCGGTACGCGGCTGACACCTGGCCGGTCCGCCCCGCCGCGCGCTGGGGGCTGCGGGTCGCCCTGGCGCTGCCGTTCGTCGCGGTCGCGCTCCTCTCCCGGGCCGCCGGGTGGGTGCCCGCGGCGAACGAGGCGCTGGCCGACCGGGGCGCGCTCGTGCAGTGGGGCGACAGCGGGCTGTCCTGGATCGCGAGCGTGTTCCCGCCGCTGTCGGCCGCGGTGTCGGCCCTGCTCGGCGGCAGCACCCTGGCGATGAGCCTGCTCGCCGCCGCCGTGCTCGGCTTCACGCTGCAGCGGCTCGCGGCGGTGCTCGTCCGCGAGGGCCTCGGCCCGTGGGCGACCGCGGCGGTCCTCGGGACGCTGGTGCTGACCCCGCCCCTGTACTACCTGGCGTCGAACGACCTGGTGTCGCTCCTGGGCGTCGCGCTGCTCGTGCTCGCGCTGGACGGCATCGGCGCGTTCGTCGAGCAGCGCTCCACCGAGGCGGGCTTCCGGGCCGGGCTCGCGCTGGGTGTCGCCGTCATGCTCGACCCGGGCGCGTGGCTGTACGCGCTCACGCTCGCGGCCGTCGCGCCGTTCTTCGCGCGGCGCGCCGGCCGGTCGGGGCGGCGGGCGCACGAGGCGACCGTCGCGGTGCTGCTGTTCCCCGCCCTCGCCGCGGTCGCGTTCTGGCTGTACGCGTCGTGGTGGTTCTCGTCCGACCCGCTCGGGGGCATGGAGGCGGCGACGCCCGCCGGCTGGCTCCCGGGCGGCGCGGGCGCCTCGGCGGCGGAGGCGCTCCGGCAGATCGCCCTCGCGCTGCTCGCCGCGCCGCTGGTCCTGGTCGCGTCCACCGTGCGCGCCGTCCGGGACCCGTGGTCGCTCATCGCGCCGGGCATCGCCGTCGTCGGGCTGTACCTGTCGCTGTGGCTCGGGCTGCGCGAGGCCGCGGGCCAGACGTGGATCGTGCTGACCGCGCTGTACGTGCTGCTGCTCGCGCCGCGGAACCCCGGTCCGCGGCGGCGGGTCGCGATCGTGGTGGCGTCCGTCGCGCAGGTCGCGATCGGCTGGCTCGTCGTGCTGACGTCGGGCGGGACGCTCGGGGTGTGGGCGCGGGCGGTGCTGGGGGGCTGACCCCGCGCCGCCCGGGCTGGTGGCCGCCGCCGCGACGCGGTACAACCGAGGCATGACGACCCGCCCCCGTGACCTCACCTCCGAGACCGCCGCGAACCACCGCGCCGAGGCCCTGCCGTCCGAGGCCGAGCTCCGCGCCACCGACGTCCGCTCGGGCGGAGACCCGGCCCGTGCGCCGCGCACCCTGCGGGACAGCGAGCTGCTCCCCGACGACGAGGCGATCGCGGCGTCGGACGACTGGGACGACCCCGAGCGGCTCTGACCCCCGCCCGCGCAGCACGAGGCCCCGGCCACCCTCGGGTGACCGGGGCCTCGGCGCTCCGGGGGTCGCGGGCGTGGGCCGCGCGACCGGCGCGCCGTCAGACGGAGGACGGGTCCTTGGCGGCGGCGCCGGCGTCCTGCGCCGACTCCTGCTCGCCCTCGGCGTCCGCGGTGCTCAGCTCGCCGCCCGCGTTCTCGAGGTGCGCCCGCACGAACCAGTGGAACAGCTCCAGCTCGTGCAGGTGGCCGACCAGCATGTCGTTCGTGACCGTGTCGAGGTCCTCGGTCGCGGCCGCGGCCTCGCGGTGGTCGGTGACGACGCCCACGTAGACCTCGTCCAGGGCGCCCAGGTGCTCGATCGCGCCGGCCCGGCCGATCGAGTAGTCGTCCCAGCTGCGGTCCTGCACCAGCGCGCCGGGGGTGCCCACCGGGGCGACGCCGAGGGTCGCGATGCGCTCGGCGATGGCGTCCACCATGGCGCGCACGGCGTCGACCTGCGGGTCGATCATCTCGTGCACCGCGATGAAGTGCGGGCCGGTGACGTTCCAGTGGATGTGCTTGAGCGTGAGCGCCAGGTCGTTCAGCGCGTTGAGGCGCTGCTGCAGGATCGCGGCGACCGTCCGGCCGTCCTCGACCGTGAGCGACGGGACGGTGTACTTCGGCAGCTCCGTGCGGCGAACCATCAGTCTCCTCCTTGCGTCCTCGGCGCCCGACGGCGCCGGCTGGCACCCACGCTGCCGCAACCTCCGGGGTCGCGCAATCGCAGGTGGGACGGGTGCGGGCGGCCGTCGTCGCGCCCGCGCGGGCGCCCGGGTGTCACGCCTCCCACGGGTCGGGCGCGGTGTCGTCCCGGCGCCCGCGGAGCACCGGCTGCCGCAGCCGCCCCGACGGCGTCCGGGTGAGGTAGCGGACGTCGAGCAGCACCACCGGCTCCACCCAGACGGTGCCCCGGGCGTCGACGGGCTCCAGCCGCTCGGCGAACGGCGACGTCGCCCGCTCCAGCGGCCGCAGCGCCGCGGTGAGGTCCCGGGCCAGCGTCCCGGCCAGCCCGCTGCCGGCGCGGCACAGGAAGCGGAGGCCGCCCGCCGCGTCCGGGGCGCCCAGCAGCACCGCCCCCATGCGGCCGCTCCCGGTCGTCTCGGGGCGCCAGCCGCCGACCAGCGCGGTGCGGGTGGTGTGGTGCACCGCCTTGAGCCAGTCGCCGGACCGGCGGCCGGGCTGGTACGTCGAGCCGGCGCGCTTGGCCACCACGCCCTCCAGGCCCTGCGCCCGGGTGGCGGACCAGATCACGTCGCCGTCGGAGTACACGGGGGACAGCTGGACGCGCTCGGGCAGCGGGACCGTCTCCATGGCGGCGCGCCGCTCGTCGAACGGCCGCCGGGTGAGGTCCTCGCCCGCCAGGACCGGCACGTCGAACACGAGGTAGCTCACGGGCACCCGGCGGGCGAGGGCGGCGGCGCGCGCGGGGTCCCGGACGTGCATCCGCTCCGCCAGGGCCGGGAACGACGGCACCCCGTCCCGCATCGCGACCACCTCGCCGTCGAGCACGGTGCCCGGCGGCAGGCCCGCCAGCCCCGCGAGCTCGGGGTACGCGGGCGCGGCGTCCCGGCCGTTGCGGCCGAGCATCCGGAGGCGGTCTCCCGTGGTGTCGGCGAGGATGCGGACACCGTCCCACTTCACCTCGAACCGCCAGCCCGGACCTGCGGGCAGGCGGCCCGGGACGGGGACAGGGGTGGCGAGCATGGGCTGCACGGGTCCATCCTGCCCACAGCACGCGGAGTCGTCGCGGGGGAGTGCTCCGCGCCGGGGAGGGTGGTCACGATGCGCGCGATCTGGAAGGGCGCCGTCGCGTTCGGGCTGGTCAACGTGCCGGTCAAGCTCTACGCGGCCACGGGGGAGCACGAGGTGCCGCTGCACCAGGTGCACAAGAAGGACGGCGGCCGGATCCGGTACCGCAAGGTGTGCTCGATCGAGGACGAGCCGGTCGAGTACAGCGAGATCGCCAAGGGCTACGAGACCGACGACGGGCAGCTCGTGGTCCTCACCGACGAGGACCTCGACCAGCTGCCGCTCGCCACCGAGCGCGAGATCGAGGTCATCGAGTTCGTCCCCGCCGACCAGGTGGACCCGATCCTGCTCGCCAAGACCTACTACCTGGAGCCGGACCGCACGGCCGCGAAGCCGTACGCGCTGCTCCGCGAGGCGCTGACCAGCACCGACCGGATGGCCGTCGTCAAGGTCGCCCTGCGGCAGCGCGAGTCGATGGCGGTGCTGCGCGTGCGGGACGACGTGATCTGCCTGCAGACGCTGCTCTGGCCGGACGAGGTGCGCGAGGCGGACTTCCCGATCCTCGACCAGGACGTCACCGTCAAGCCGCAGGAGCTCGCGATGGCGTCGTCGCTCGTGGAGTCCCTGGCCGGCGACTTCGACCCGTCCGGCTTCGAGGACCGGTACCGCGCCGCGCTGGAGCAGGTGATCGAGGCGAAGGTGTCGTCGGGCCGCACGCAGGCGGTGCCGCAGGCCGAGGAGGTCGGCGAGGGCGGCCAGCCCGCGGGCGAGGTCGTCGACCTGCTGGCGGCGCTGCAGCGCAGCGTGGAGAAGGCGCGCGGCGGGGGCGGCGCGTCGTCGGGGAAGGACGCGGAGCCCGCCGCGGCCGAGGAGAAGGCGGAGAAGAAGGCGCCGGCCCGGAAGTCGTCGTCCCGCGCGAAGGCGGCGGCCGCCGACGACGCCGAGGAGAAGCCCGCCCGGAAGTCGACGTCGACCCGCTCGCGCGCCAAGAAGGCCGACGACGAGAAGCCGGCCGAGGACAAGGCGGCCGACGAGAAGCCCGCGCGCACCCGGCGCAAGCGGGCGTCCTGACGCGTGGCGAGCGCACCCGGGGACGCCGCGTCCGTGCACGAGGCCGTCGTGGCCGCCCTCCGGCGCGCCGCGTTCCTGCTCGAGCGCGGGGGCGCGACGTCGTACCGCGCGGACGCCTTCCGGGCGGCCGTCCGCTCGCTCGAGCGCACCGGCCCCGACGAGGTCCGGGCGCGGCTCGCGGCGGGCACGCTGACCGACCTGCCGGGCGTGGGCGCCCGCACCGCCGAGGTGGCCGCGGACGCCGCGGCGGGCGGGCCGGTGCCGTACCTGCTGGACCTGGAGCAGAAGTTCCCGTCCGCGGAGGCCACGGGCGACGGCGCCGCGCTCCGGGCGGCGCTGCGCGGCGACCTGCACGCGCACACCGAGGCGAGCGACGGGTCCACCACCGCGCAGGAGATGGTGCTGGCCGCGATGGAGCTCGGGCACGAGTACCTCGCGATCACGGACCACTCGCCGCGGCTCACCGTGGCCAACGGCCTGTCCCCGGCGCGGCTGCGGGCGCAGATCGAGCAGATCGAGGCGCTGAACCGGGCGATCGCGCCGTTCCGGGTGCTCACCGGCATCGAGGTCGACGTCCTCGACGACGGGTCGATCGACCAGGAGCCCGAGCTGCTGGACCGGCTCGACGTCGTCGTGGCGTCCGTGCACTCCAAGCTCCGGATGGACTCCGCCGCGATGACCCGGCGGATGCGCGCGGCCGTCGCGAACCCGCGGGTCGACGTGCTCGGCCACTGCACCGGGCGGCAGCTCACCGGGAAGCGGCAGCGCCCGCCGAGCGAGTTCGACGCGGCCGCGGTGTTCGCCGACTGCGCCGAGCACGGGGTGGCCGTCGAGGTGAACTGCCGGCCCGACCGGCTGGACCCGCCGCACGCGCTGCTCGACGTCGCGGTCGACGCCGGCTGCCTGTTCACGGTCGACACCGACGCGCACGCGCCGGGGCAGCTGTCGTGGCAGCCGGTGGGCTGCGACCGCGCCGCCGCGCACGGCATCGGGCCCGACCGCGTGCTCGACGCGTGGCCCCTCGACCGCCTCTTGGAGCACCTCGCGGGCCGGAAGGTCGCTGCCTGAGCGACACACCGCCCGCGTGGCGATGCGCGGAAGCGCCCTGCCTGCCGTTATGGTCGTCCGCGTCGGTCCGCCGGAAGCTGACGCCCCACGCAGGCGCCGAGCGGCCCGCGCACCCAGTTCGAACACATAGGAGCACATCCGTGAGCGTGAACCGCACCGAGCTCGTCCAGGCCATCGCCGCCAAGGCCGGGCTCACCAACACCGCCGCCGACGCGGCCCTCAAGGCCTTCCAGGAGGTCCTGGTCGAGCAGCTCAGCGCCGGCGAGTCCGTGACCATCCCGGGTCTGCTCGCGGTGTCCCGTGCCGACCGTGCCGCGCGCACCGGCATCAACCCGCAGACCGGCGAGAAGCTGGACATCCCGGCCGGCTTCCGCGTGAAGCTGACCGCCGGCAGCGCCCTCAAGCGCGCCGTCGCCAACTGAGCGACCCCGCACCACCGCACGCGAGCCGGGGACCCGTCGGGTTCCCGGCTCGCGGCGCGCCCGGGAACGGATCACGTGCCCGCCGGCGTTGAGTAGCATGGTCGGCCGTCCCGCCGAGGGACGCCCGGAGGAGGGAGCACGCACCGATGGCCGTCACGCAGCGCACCACGAAGCAGCGCACCGAGATCCTGGGGCTGCTCGACGACCTCGACGAGTTCCGCTCCGCCCAGCAGCTGCACGACCTGCTGCGGTCCCAGGGCTCCACCACGGGGCTCGCGACCGTGTACCGCGCCGTCCAGACGCTCGCCGACGCCGGCGAGGTCGACGTGCTGCGGTCGCCCGACGGGGAGGCGGTCTACCGCCGGTGCGTGCGGCGCAGCCACCACCACCACCTGGTCTGCCGGTCCTGCGGCAAGGCGGTCGAGATCGACGGCCCCGGGGCCGAGGCGTGGGCCGAGCAGGTGGGCGCCGCGCACGACTTCTCCGACGTCGAGCACACCATCGAGCTGCTCGGCACCTGCGCGGAGTGCCGCGCCCGGCACGCGGCCGAGGCGGCGGCGACGCGCTGACCGGCGCACCTCCCCGCGTGGGGGAGGATGGGCGGGTGGACAGACTGCACGACCCCGCCCGGCACGACTTCGCCTCCGACAACTACGCGGGGGTGCACCCCGAGGTGCTCGCGGCCCTCGCCGCCGCCAACGACGGGCACGTCCCCGGCTACGGCGCCGACCCGTACACCGAGCACCTCCAGGACGTGCTCCGCGGCCACTTCGGCGCCGACGCGACCGCGTACCCGGTGTTCAACGGCACCGGCGCGAACGTGGTCGCCCTCCAGACGATGCTGCCCCGCTGGGGCGCCGTCATCTGCGCCGAGACCGCCCACATCAACACGGACGAGAACGCCGCCCCCGAGCGCGTCGGCGGCATCAAGCTGCTGACCGTGCCGACCCCCGACGGCAAGCTCACCCCGGAGCTCGTCGACCGGCACGCGCACGGCTTCGGCGACCAGCACCGCGCCCAGCCCGGGGTCGTCTCCATCACCCAGGCGACCGAGCTCGGCACCGTCTACACGCCCGACGAGATCCTCGCGATCACCACGCACGCGCACGCCCTCGGCCTGCGGGTGCACCTGGACGGCTCCCGGCTCGGCAACGCGGCCGCGGCGCTCGACCTGCCGATGCGCGCGCTGACCACCGACGTCGGCGTCGACGTCGTGTCCCTCGGCGGCACCAAGAACGGCATCCTGTTCGGCGAGGCGGTCCTCGAGCTGACCCCGGGGTCGACGCCGGGCATCGCGTTCCAGCGCAAGGTCGACATGCAGCTCGCGTCCAAGATGCGGTTCGTGTCGGCGCAGCTGATCGCCCTGTACGAGGGCGACCTGTGGCTCCGGTCCGCGCGGCACGCCAACGCGATGGCGCAGCGGCTGCGGGCCGGCGTCGAGGCGGTGCCGGGCGTGCGTGTCACCCAGGCCACCGACGCCAACGCCGTGTTCGCCGCGCTCCCGGCCGGGGTGGCGGACGCGCTCCGCGAGGTGCGGCGGTTCTACGACTGGAACCGCGCCACGGGCGAGGTGCGCTGGATGTGCGCGTTCGACACCACCGAGGCGGACGTGGACGCGTTCGTCGCGGCGGTCGGCCGCGCGGCGGCCGCGGCGGCCTGACCCGGGGGTCCGCCGGTTCGGTGGTTCCCGCCGAGTTCGGTGCTCGGGAGCACCGAACTCGGCTGGGAACACCGAACTCGTCGCCGGCGCCGGCGCGCTGACCCCGGGGTCGACACACGAAGGGGCTCGGCACCGTGGTCGGTGCCGGGCCCCTTCGCGCGTCGGGCGCGCCTCAGCGGCGCGCCGCGGGTCAGCGCGGGGTGGTCGAGCGACGCGGGCGCGCGTCCCGGCCGCCGAAGTCCCGGCCGCCGTCGCGCGAGCCGTAGCCCTCGCCGCGGGAGCCGTAGCCGCCCTCGCGGGCGCCGTCCCGGCCGGTGCGCGGGCCGTGGTGCGCCGGGCCGCGGGAGGCGCCGCGGTCCGGGCGACCCGCGCCGCGCGGGCCCTCGTCCACGCGGATCCGCAGCGGGCGGCCGGCGACGCGGGCGCGGCCGATGCGGTCGAAGGCCTCGGGGGACAGGCCCGCGGGGATCTCGACGAGCGAGAAGGTCGAGAAGATGTCGATCTTCCCGAGGTCCTTGCCGGTCAGGCCGCCCTCGTTCGTCAGCGCGCCGACGATGCCGCCGGGCTGCACGCCGTCCTTCGAGCCGACCGCGAGGCGGTAGCGCGGGCCACCGCTGCTCGGGCGGGCCGCGCTGCGCGGGCGTCCGCCCTCGGCGCCGTCGCGGCGCGGGCCGCGCTCGGGAGCGAGGTGCGCGCGGGACAGCGCGTCGTCGAGGTCGTCGCCCTCGGTCGGACGCGGTGCCGGGCCCTCGTCGCCGACGGCCAGGGCGGCGAGCACGGCGACCAGCTCGGCGGCGTCCGTCTCCGGGTGCGCGGCGAGGAACTCGGCGGCGGCGGTGCGGTACAGGTCCAGGCGGCCGACCTCGCGCCGGGCGGGGACCCGCCCGAGCAGCGCGGCGACGCGGTGCGCCGACACGTCCGCGGGCGACGGGATCTGGATCTGCTCGAGCTGCTGGCGGGTGGTCCGCTCGATCGCCCGGAGCTTGCCGTTCTCGTTCGGGGTGACGAAGGTCAGCGCCTCGCCGGTGCGGCCCGCGCGGCCGGTGCGGCCGATGCGGTGCACGTAGGCCTCGGGCTCGCCCGGGACGTCGAAGTTCACGACGAGCCCGATGCGGTCGATGTCGAGGCCGCGCGCCGCGACGTCGGTGGCCACGAGGACGTTGATCGCGCCGGAGCGGACGCGCTCGACGATCTTCTCCCGGTCGCCCTGCGCCACGTCGCCGGAGATGTAGGCGGCGGCGACGCCGCGCTCGACGAGCGAGACGGCCACGTCCTCGGCGGCGCTGCGGGTGCGGACGAACACGATCGCCGCGTCGGCGTCGGACACCGCGAGCACGCGGGCCAGCGCGCCGGCCTTGTGCCGGAACGGGACGACGGCGTAGGTCTGCCGGACGCTCGACACCGTGGACGACTGGCGGGCGACGGTGATCTCGACCGGGTCGGTGAGGTGCTGCGCGGCGACGCGGCGGATGGCCGGCGGCATGGTCGCGGAGAACAGCGCCACCTGCTTGGAGGCGGGCGTCGCGGAGGCGATGCGGTCGACGTCGTCGACGAAGCCCATCCGCAGCATCTCGTCGGCCTCGTCGAGCGCGAGGAACCGCACCGCGTCGAGCTTCAGGGAGCCGCGGTCGAGGTGGTCGATGACGCGGCCGGGCGTGCCGACGACGACCTGGGCGCCGCCGCGCAGGGCGCGCTGCTGGGGCAGGTACGGCGAGCCGCCGTAGACCGGGACGACCTCGAGCCCCGGCATCTTCGAGGCGAAGGACTCCAGCGCCTCGGCGACCTGCATGGCGAGCTCGCGCGTCGGGGCCAGGACGATCGCCTGCACCTCGCGGAGCTCCGGGTCGACGGCGGCGAGCAGCGGCAGGCCGAACGCGGCGGTCTTGCCGGTGCCGGTCTGGGCGACGCCGGTGATGTCGCGGCCCGACAGCAGGGCCGGGATGGCCTCCGCCTGGATCGCGGTCGGCGTGGTGAAGCCGAGCTCCAGGACGGCCTCGCGCAGCGGCGCGGGCAGGTCGAGGTCGGCGAAGGTGGGGCCGGTCGCGACGGTCTCGTCGGACGCGGGCAGGGCAGGGTCGAGCAGGGACGTCAAGGCAGCACCGTTTCGTGTCGCTGGGGGGAGCTGTGCGCCGCCCGGGTTCCGGTCGGCCACGCGGTCGCACTCCCACACCCACACATCACGAGGCCGCCACGTCAGGAGAGGGGGGCCTCGGCACGCACATCACGGGACACTGCGACTGACTCCGAGTTCCACCAGTCTACCGGCCCGGACCGCCGGACGCGGGGGAGGGCGGCGGTGACCTCGGGCACAGCGCCGTCCGGCGCGGCGCGGCGGCTCAGCCCAGCCCGAGCCGCCGGCCCTCGATCGCCGGGCAGGTGTCCATCACGACGTCGAGCCCCGCCGCCGCGGCCCGCTCCGCCGCCGCCTCGTCGACCACGCCCAGCTGCAGCCACACCGCCCGCGCCCCGACGGCGACCGCCTGGTCGACGACGTCGCCCGCCAGCCCGGAGTTCACGAACACGTCCACCACGTCGACCGGCCCGCCCGCCTCCGCCAGGGTCCGCACCCCGGGGGCGCCGTGCACCGTCTCCGCCCGCGGGTGCACGGGGACGATCGTCTGCCCGAGGTCCTGCAGGTAGGCCGCCACCCCGTACGCCGCGCGCGCCCGGTTGGTGGACAGCCCGACGACCGCCCAGGTGCCGGGCGCGCGGAGCAGGCGGTCGATGACGGCGGGGTCGTTGACGTGGGCCATGCGGCCAGCGAACCACGGCGGGACGACCGCCGCGCGGGACCCGACGCGGCCGGGGCGCCGAGGTGGCCGGAGAGCGGTCCCCACCTGCGTAGGATGAGCGGCGTCGATCAGGGCGTACGAGGCGGGAGAGCTGTGGCGGAGCGGGACGTGGTGAGCGACCGCGTCCTCACCGTGCCGAACGTGATCAGCCTGATCCGGCTGCTGATGGTGCCGGTGTTCGCGGTGCTCATCGTCGCCGGGCACGACGGCTGGGCCCTCGGGGTCCTCGCGGTGTCCGGCGCCAGCGACTGGCTCGACGGCGTGCTGGCGCGCCGCCTCGGGCAGGTGTCGCGGCTCGGCCAGGTCCTCGACCCGGCGGCGGACCGGCTGTTCATCTTCGTCACGCTGCTCGGCCTCGCGGCCCGCGGTGTCGTGCCGTGGTGGCTCGTGGTCGTGCTGCTCGCCCGCGAGGCGATGCTGGTGGTCATGCTGGTGGTGCTCGCGCGGCACGGCTACGGCCCGCTGCAGGTGCACCTCGCGGGCAAGGCCGGCACGTTCGCCCTGCTGTACGCGTTCCCGCTGCTGCTGCTCGCGCACTGGGGCGGCATCGTGGGCGACCTGGCGTCCGTGCTCGGCTGGGCCTGCGCGTGGTGGGGCGTCGCCCTGTACTGGTTCGCCGGCCTCCTGTACGTGCGTCAGGCGTGGCAGCTCGTCGGCCGGCGCGGCGGCGCGGACGCGGGTGAGGCCCGCACGGTGGCCGTGTGACGGACCCCCGCCCGGGGGACCGAGCCGGCCGCGACCCCGCGGGGGGCCCGGTGCGGCGTCGCCTCGACGCCTCGATGTCGCTGCTGACCGAGGTCACCCAGCACCCGCTCGACCCCGAGTACCGCGAGGCGGCCGAGCGGCGCGCCGCGGCCGGCAAGCCGCGGCGCCGGGGCGGGCGCGGCACCGTCGCGGTGGCCGTGCTGGCGGTCGTGCTGGGCGCGGCCACGACCTGGTCCGTGCTCGCGCTGCGCGCCCCGCAGCCGTCCGCGATCGCCGCGCGCGAGGTGCTCGCCGGGCAGATCACCGAGCGCAGCGCCGAGCTCGACCGGCTGCGGGACCGGAGCGCGGCGCTGTCGGACGAGATCGCCCTGCTCCAGGAGCAGGCGTTGTCCGGCGCGGACTCGCCGCTGCTCGACCAGCTGGCGGTCGACTCCGTCGCGTCCGGCGCGACGGCCGTCACCGGGGACGGGCTGCGGATCACGCTGCAGGACGCCGACGCGGACGACGACGACCCGAACGGGCGGGTCCGGGACTCCGACCTGCAGCTCGTGGTCAACGGGCTGTGGGCCTCGGGCGCGGAGGCGATCGCGGTGAACGGCGAGCGGCTGGGCCCCACGACGGCGATCCGCACGGCGGGCGACGCGATCCTGGTCGACGTCGTGCCGCTGGTGGGGCCGTACGCGATCGAGGCGATCGGCGACCCGCAGGGCATGCAGACCGGCTTGGCCCGTACGTCGGGCGGCCAGCTGCTCGCCGTCCTGCAGTCGACGTACGGCATCCCGACCCGCGTGTCGTCGCAGCGGGACCTGCACCTGCCCGCGGCGGGCACCGTGACGTTGCGGTCCGCCGAGCTGCCCGAGGGCGTGCCGGTCCTGCCCGGCGCGACGCCGGGTCCCGCGGGTTCGACCGCGCCGTCGGGCACACTGTCCGGGGACGAGAGCGAGGGGGACTGAGTTGATCGCGGTGATCGGCCTTGTCGTCGGCGTGGTGGCGGGCCTGGTGCTCGAACCCACGGTGCCGGCGGCACTGCAGCCCTACCTGCCGATCGCGGTGGTGGCGGCCCTCGACGCGCTGTTCGGCGGCTTCCGGGCGGTCCTCGACGGGCTGTTCGACGACCGGGTGTTCCTGGTGTCGTTCCTGTCGAACGTCGTCGTGGCCGCGCTGATCGTGTTCCTGGGCGACCAGCTCGGCGTCGGCTCGCAGCTGTCGACCGGCGTCGTCGTCGTGCTCGGCATCAGGATCTTCTCCAACGTGGCCGCGATCCGGCGGCACCTGTTCAAGGCGTGACCGTGCCCGAGGACCCCGCGCAGCCCGCCCGGCCCGAGCCCGCCGCCGCGGCCGGGCCCCGACCCGTGCGCGGCTGGCGGGCGCTCGGCCGAGCCCTGCGTCCCCGGGCCACCCGTGCCCAGGCCCTCACCGGGGTCCTGTGCGTGCTGCTCGGGTTCGCGATCGCCGTGCAGGTCCGCCAGACCGACACCGAGAGCCTCACGGTCATGCGGGAGTCCGAGCTGGTGTCGCTGCTCGACCAGACGACGCGCCAGGCCGACGACCTCCAGCAGCAGGTGGCCGAGCTCGAGCGCACCCGCACCGAGCTGCAGTCCGCGGGCTCGAGCCGCGAGGCGGCGCTGGAGGCGGCGACCCGCAGCGCGGCCGCGCAGGGCATCCTGTCGGGCCGGCTGCCGGCCGAGGGGCCCGGGATCACGGTGACGGTGTCCGACCCGACCCGGTCGGTGTCCGCGCTGACGCTGCTCAACCTGCTCGAGGAGCTGCGCAACTCCGGCGCCGAGGCGGTCCAGCTGAACGACCAGCGCCTGACCGCGTCGTCCTACGTGCTCGGGACGGACGACGGGATCGAGGTCGACGGGAAGCCGGTCGCGCCGCCGTACCGGTGGGTCGCGATCGGCGACCCCGGCACGATGTCGACCGCCCTCGCGATCCCGGGCGGCGCGGTCGCCAAGGTGCAGATCGACGGCGGCACGGCGACCGTGTCGACCGAGGACCGCGTCGAGGTCACCGCCACCCGGGACGTGCCCGACCCGCAGTACGCCGAGCCGGAGACCTCCGGCGGCGGGTGACACCGCCCCGGCGGGCGCGACACCCGGTCGGCGGGGTGTGCTCAGGTCCTCCGGGCGCTTAGGCTGTCGGGGACCCCGGTGCAGGTCGGGGGCGCGCGTCAGCAGGTCTGGGAGGGTGTCATGAGCGACGAGCAGCAGGTGCCGGGCGGCGAGCCGCGTCCGGCCGCGCCCGACGGGGCGCCCATCTCGGCGGCTCCCGACACCACGATCAGCTTCGGCTCGCTCGGCGGGCTCGAGGTCGAGCCGGCGGGCCCCGTCGGCCTCACCGCGGAGCAGGCGGCGGCGGTCCAGGCGCTGCCGCGCACCTCGGCACTGCTCGTCATGCAGCGCGGCCCGAGCTCGGGCGCGCGGTTCCTGCTGGACGCCGACCGCACGGTCGCGGGCCGCAGCCCGAACGCGGACATCTTCCTCGACGACGTCACGGTGTCCCGCAAGCACGCCGAGTTCGTGCGCGAGCTCGACGACTTCGTCGTCCGCGACGTCGGCTCCCTCAACGGCACGTACGTGAACCGGGAGCGGATCGACTCCGCGGTGCTCCGCGCCGGCGACGAGGTGCAGATCGGCAAGTTCCGGATGACCTTCCACCCGAGTCCCGCCGCGCGGCCCGGCGCGCAGCCCGCCGGCCCCGCGCAGTGAGCCCCGCCCGGTCCGCCCGGCACGCGGACGCGGGCCCGGACGACGGCGTCGCCGCCGCGCGTCCCGCCGCGCCCGACGCCGCGGCGCAGCAGGGCGGCGACGCGCCCGGTCCCTGGCCGCGCGGGCTGTCCCGCGAGGCGAGCATGCGGATCTCCGACGTGCTCGCCGCGCTGCGCATCGAGTTCCCCGCGGTCACGAACTCCAAGCTCCGGTTCCTCGAGGAGCAGGGCCTGGTCGAGCCGGTCCGCACGCCGGCCGGCTACCGGCAGTACAGCCCGGCGGACCTCGAGCGGCTGCGGTACGTGCTGCGCGAGCAGCGGGACCGCTACGTGCCGCTCAAGGTGATCGGCGAGCGCCTGGCCGCGCTCGACGCCGGCGACGAGTCCGAGCCGGTCTCGCTCGTGGTGACCGAGGACGGCGTGCCGCGCTCGGGCACCGCCGACGCGCGGTACACCACCGCCGCGCTGGCCCGGGAGGCGGGGGTCGAGGAGCAGCTGGTCGCCGACCTGGTCCAGGCCGGGGTGCTGCGCCCGTCGGCGTCGGGCCACCTGGACGCGTGGGCCAAGGAGGTCGTGCTGGCCGCGGCCGCGCTCGCCGAGCACGGCCTGGAGGCCCGGCACCTGCGCGCGTTCCGCAGCGCGGCCGACCGGCAGCTCGACATGGTCGAGGCGGTGGTCGCCCCCTGGCGCGGGCAGACGTCGGCGTCGGCGCGGGGCCGCGCGAGCACCGTGGCCGCCGAGGTGGGCGAGCTCTGCGCCCGCCTGAACACCGCGCTGGTGCGCGCGGGCGTCGCCGACCTGGCTCCCTGAGCCGCCCGGCCCGCGCGCCCGGTGCGCTCTCCGACGGCGCGTCGTAGCGTGGACGCATGCACGAGGACGACCTGGTCCAGCTCGAGGTGCTCGGCGTGCGTCGTCACCCGGGCGACGACGAGCTCGTCGTGCTGCTGCTCGAGCCCGTGGGGGAGCTGATCGTGCCCATCGCGATCGGTCCGACCGAGGCGGGCGCGATCGCGACCGCGCAGGCCGGCGTCGTGCCGCCGCGGCCGATGACGCACGACCTGCTCCGGGACGTGCTCAGCGCCCTCGACACCCGTGTGGTGCAGGTGGAGATCACCGAGCTGGTCGGCGGCGTGTTCCACGCGGCGCTGGTGCTGGGGGAGCAGCAGGTCCGCGTCGACGCCCGCGCCTCGGACGCGATCGCGCTGGCGGTGCGGGTGGGCTGCCCGGTGCTGTGCGCGACCGACGTGCTCGCGGAGGTCGGCGTCGAGGCCGCGCCGGTGTCCCCGGAGGAGGCGGACGAGGCGGCCGCGAGCACCACCCCGGACGAGCAGGTGGCGCAGTTCCGGGAGTTCCTCGACCACGTCTCGCCCGACGACTTCGAGCGCGGCGAGCCGGGCGGGAAGGACCGAGGTTCAACCTCAGGTGGAGGGTAAGACACGCCGTGCGCGACACGCCGAGAGCCGCGGGCGTGGCGGTCGTTGACCGCCCCCGGCGGCGGCCCTAGCGTTGCACCCAGAACAGCACAGCACTGCATCTCCCGACACGCCGCCCCGGCGCGCGGGCGCGACGAGTGGAGGACCCCGTGACCGGCACCGAGCAGACAGCGGAGGCGGCGGGCGCCGTCCCGCAGCGGGCGCAGGGACTCCTGTTCGGCGACGACCTCCCGGACCTCGACACCACCACCGGGTACCGCGGCCCGACCGCCTGCCGCGCGGCCGGCATCACGTACCGGCAGCTCGACTACTGGGCCCGCACCGGCCTGGTCGAGCCGTCCGTCCGCCCGGCCACCGGCTCCGGCACGCAGCGGCTGTACTCGTTCCGCGACATCCTCGTGCTCAAGGTCGTCAAGCGGCTGCTCGACACCGGAGTCTCGCTGCAGCAGATCCGCGCGGCGGTCGGCCACCTGCGCGAGCGCGGCGTGGACGACCTCGCCCAGATCACCCTCATGTCCGACGGCGCGAGCGTCTACGAGTGCACCTCCGCCGACGAGGTCATCGACCTGGTCCAGGGCGGTCAGGGCGTGTTCGGCATCGCGGTCGGCCGGGTGTGGCGCGAGGTCGAGGGCACGCTCGCCGAGCTGCCGACCGAGCGCGCCGAGGACGAGGGCGTCGCCGCCCACGCGCACGACGAGCTCGCGGAGCGGCGCCGGGCGCGCAACGCCGGCTGACCCCCACGCACGACACCGGGACGGCCCGGGCCCCACGGGGGTCCGGGCCGTCCTGCGTCCCCGGGGGCATCGAGTGGGGTCGAGTGGAGCGTTCTGCCCGACACGCCGGCGCGTGTCGGGCAGGACGCTCCACTCAGCTCCAGTCGGGTGCCTCGGGGAGGTTCAGGGGTCAGGCCGGGGGCGGGAACCGCAGTGTCGCCACGACCGGGTCGTGGTCCGACGGGTGCCGGCCGTCCGGGCGGGCGTCGAGCACCGCGTACGACTCGACCGCCACGTCCGGGCTCACCAGGACGTGGTCGATCCGCTGCCGCAGCGCGGACCCGGGGACCGGCGCGTCCGGGTCGAGCACCTGGGTGAACGTGGTCGGCGGACCCGCGGGCGGCGTCGCGCTCGCCGCGCGGGCGTCCAGCAGGGCCGGTCCCGGCGCGGCGTCGACGGCCCAGCCACCGGCCCCGACGACGGGCGGGGCCGGCGCGGAGGAGCCCCCGCCCAGCAGCACCCGGAGCGGCTCGGACCCCGGCTCCGCGTTGAGGTCGCCGGTGAGCACGACCGGCCCGCCCTCCGCGACCTCCGCGGCCCGCTCGAGCAGCAGCCGCGCCGACTCGATCCGGGCCCGCGCCCCCTCGTGGTCGAGGTGCGCGTTGAGCAGCGCGAACGTCGCCCCGGTCGCGAGGTCCCGGAACCGGGCCCAGGTGCACAGCCGGCGGTACCTCGCGTCCCAGCCGGTGCTGGGCACCTCGGGCGTGGGGGAGAGCCAGAAGTCCCCGGTCGCCAGCACCCCCAGGCGCGCGGTCCGGTACAGGACCGCCGCGTGCTCCCCGGTGGTCCCGCCGTCCCGCGACCGCCCGACGGCGGCGAACCCCGTGCCGTGCGTCAGCGCCGCGAGGTGGGCGGTGGTGCCCTCCTGGGTGCCGAGGACGTCGACGTGGTCCAGCGCCGCGCGGACGAGCGGCGCACGGTCGTACGTCCGGGTGGCCGGCCAGTGCGCGACCCACAGGTTGTACGTGCCGACGCGCAGCGCGTCCGTCACGACCGCGTGCCGGCCGGCGTGGTCACCTCGACGACCGACGCGCCGTCCAGCAGCGCCAGGTCGAGCGCGGCGCTCGCCCACCGGTACGGGTGCGCCACGGGTGTCGTCGGGACGTCCCGCCCGTCGACGCGGACCGTCACCGCCGTCGCGGCCGGGTCGACCCGGTACCGCACCGTCCGCCGGGCGCCCGCCAGGTCGAGCGCGACCTCCAGCCCGTCGTCCTCCGCCGCCAGCGTCGGGCCGACGACGAGAACGCCGCGGCGCTCGTCCAGGCCGAGCAGCCCGTGCAGCACCTGCCGCAGGTAGATCCCGGGGCCGGAGGAGTACACGCGCCAGCCGTCGGCCGTGGGCACCTCGCCGGTGCGGAGCAGCTCGAAGTCCCGCGCGGCGGTGTACCGGTCGGGGAACGCGGCGTCCGACGACGAGGTGTAGCAGGTGCGCTGCCGGGGCAGGGCGCTGGGCACCCGCTCGCGCATGCCGATCGGGGACAGCCGGAGCAGCTCGTCCGCGACGTCGGCCCGTCCGAGCGCGGCCAGGGCCTCGGCCCACCGGATGTGCGCGTGCGCGTACATGAGGCCGACCTCGCGCCCGAAGAACGCCGCCTGCTCGGCGCGCCGGAACGACTCGGTCTCGCCGTCCGCGAACCGGGTCGGCCGGTCCGTCAGCCGCACGCCGTCGGGGAACAGCAGGTGCTCCCGGACGATCGCCTCGTGCCGGTCGGCCTCCTCCTGGTCGAGCACCCCGGCCAGCACGAGCTGGGTCATCGGGATGAGCCGGTAGGTCAGGCCGGTGGACGTGTCGCGCGGGTGGATGACCGGGGTCGCCACACCGTCCACGACCGTGACGAACCCGGCCGCGACCCCGTCCGGCAGCATGTGCCGCCGCAGGTCCGCCGTGATCGCGGACCCGAGCGCGTCCATGCGGGCGACCAGGCCCGCCGCGGCGGGGGCGGTGCGCAGCTGCTCGGCGGCGAGCTCCAGCGCCTGGACGGCCAGCGCGGTGGTCCACGTCGAGGCCATCGAGGCGCGCATCTCCGAGCGGGCGGGCTGGAGCGTGTCGTCCCAGTCGCCGTCGCCGTACGCGGGCAGCGACGTCCCCGGCACCAGGTCGGTCTCCAGGTGCCGGACGAGCGCGTCGAGGTGGTCCGCCACGGTCGCGGGCTCGCCCGTGCGGAACGGCACGGGCGCGTCCAGCACCGCGACGTCGCCCGACGCCCGCAGGTACTGGCCCAGCGCGAACAGCGGCCAGTGCACGACGTCGCCGTGCGCGTGCTCCTGGAGGATCTCGGCGTAGGCGTCGAACATGAACCACTGCGGGAACGTGCCGTCGACGGCCTGCGACCCGAGCACCCGCAGCACCACGTCGCGGCAGCCGTCGAGGCGGCCCGCGGCGAGCAGCAGCTCGAACGGCCCCTGGCAGACGTCCCGGGTGCCCCAGGCGGCGCCCTGGTACTGCTCGAGGCCGTGCGGCACCAGGTAGTGCACGCGCGCGTCGTTCGCCCACCACGGCAGCAGCGTCTCGAGCTCGGCGAGCCGGGAGTCCTCCGCCACGGACAGCCCGCGGGTCAGCCGGGCGAGGGTGGCGCGGTGGCCCGCCGCCTCGCGCTCGGCGTCGAGCCCGCGCGCCACGACGTCCCGGGCCAGGTCCGCGGCGGCCCGCCCGCCGTCCCGGTCGGCCGTGGTCGCGATCCGCAGCGCCGCGCCCGCGCCGGCGGTGCCGCGCACGGTGACCACCGAGGTCCCGCGCGGCGCCCCGTCCGCGTACAGCGGGTCGTCGCCGGCGATGTCCGCGCCCGCGGTCGCCGCGAGCACGTAGGCGAGGCCGGGGTGGTGCCGGCGGGTGGCGGTGTCGTCGTCGGCGACGAGCACGACCGTGTCGTCCTCGTCGCGGGCCTGCCAGGCGCCGCCCCCGAGCTCGACCTCGGTGGTGACGAGCACGTCGACGCGCGCCGAGGCGACCACCTCGAGCAGCAGCGCGTCCCGCGACGCGTCCGCCACCGTCCGCACCTCGAGCCGGACGCCCGGCAGGTCGTAGACCCAGCGCGCCTCCCCGACGTCGAGCACGAACGCCGAAGGCGCGCCGAGCAGGCGCCACGCGCCGTCGACGTCGACCAGCACCCGGACGCCGTTGGCCCGCAGCAGGTTGAGGTGGTTCCGGTGCACGGTCGTGAGCGTGTCGAAGCTCGTGTTGCCGAGCACCGTGTGCGAGCCGAACACGCCGTGGGCGAAGACGGTCGTCGACAGCACGGCGCGGTCGGGGCTGAGCGAGTCGCCGGCGAGCAGCACGTGGCCGTGCGGGCGGAGCAGGTCGAGGTCCTTGTCGCCGCGGACCACGTGGGCGCCCCCGGGGGCGAAGCACGACAGCAGGCGGCCGTCGGCGTCGCGCTCCACGTGCCGTGCGTCGCCCGAGGCCCCTCCGAGCGCGAGCAGCTCGGCGTCCGCGAGCGGCGCGCCGCCGAGCAGCGGCGCGGTGGCCAGCAGGGAGCGCGCGGCCACGGAGTCGACCGGGGCGCCGCCGGGGCCGGCCGCGGCCGCCGCGTCGGCCAGCGCCACCAGGCCCGGCACCTCGGCCTCGACGTCCGGCAGCGCGTCGAGCACGGCGCCCCGCCGGTCGTCCCAGTACCGCCCGACGACGTGCAGGACCAGCGGTTCGGCGAGCGTCGACGCCCGCGACAGCAGCCCCGCCATCGCCATCTCGTGCTGGCGGACGCGGTCGGGCCACGGGGCGCCGGACAGGAACGCCGGGGTGACGCCCGCGCGCGCCGGCGGCCCGTACAGGTCGAAGCCGTCCGTCCCGGCGGCGACCGACCCCTCGGCGATCGCGAGCGCGAACAGCGGCAGCGCGGGCGCCGAGGTCATCGTCTGCCGGGACAGCACCACCGTGCCCAGGTCCGCGGAGTCGGCGAGCCGGTGCGCGACGTACTGCGAGACGTACGGCTCGGACGACGACGCGGCCTGCTCCGGCGCGAGCGACAGGTCCTGCGTGGCCGCGACGTCCCACGTCGCGCCCTCGGCACCGCGCTCGGAGCGCGAGAGCGCGATCCGCCACACCAGCGCCGTCCGCGCGGGGTCGAGCACCAGGTCGACGGTCCACGCCGCGCCGAGCCCCGCGCCCGTCCACCGCACCGCGCCCTCGCCGGCCTGCCAGGACGCGCCCGACCGGCTGCCGGTCAGCGGGACGTGGTCGACGGTCCCGTCCGCGGCGGTGCGGCGCAGGAACGGCCCGGCGATCCCGGCGTCGTGCGCGCCGATCCGGTACTGGTTCACGAGGCGGTCGCCGGGCGCGGCGATCCCGGCGACGTCGCCGGCCGGGGTCAGCCGGACGGCGAGGCCGCCCCCGGCGTCGACGGTGCGGGTGCGGTCGGTGCGGTCCCGGTGCAGGCGGGTCAGGGTGTCAGGCATGGTGTCAGTCCCCGGGGTCGGGCGGTCAGGTGGTCGTCGTCGGGCGCAGGAACCGCGCGACCGCGTCGCGCAGCATCCCCGCGGTGGTGCGGTACCAGAGCCACACCCACACGCCCCCGAGCAGGACGAGGAGCAGGTCGGAGGCCGCGGCCGCGACGGCGACCGCCCCGGCCAGGAGCGCGAGCGTCCCCAGCGAGGCGCGCCACCGCGCGACGAGGTAGTAGGCGCCCGCCTGCCAGGCGGCGGCGAGCGGGAGGCGGAAGAAGGTGCGCAGCGCGAGCGCGTGCAGCGCCACGAGCACCAGCAGCACGGCGGCGCCGGGAGCCAGCCCGGCGACGAGCGCGGGGACGCCGGAGGACCGGGCGCCCGCGCCGACGACCGCGACCAGGCCGGCGACCAGGCAGACCGGCGCCGAGACGGCGAGCGCCTCGCGCCAGCCGAGCCGGTAGCCGCGGCCGAAGGCCCGGGCCACGGCGACTCCGGGGTCGACGTAGTGCTCGCGCACCGCGTACAGCCCGGCCGACAGCGCCGGTCCCGCCGGGACGGCCGCGAGGGCCACGAGCCAGACGAGCGACGGGTCCGGGCGCAGCAGCAGCGCGAGCGCGACCAGCGGAAGGTTCGCCGCGGCGAGCAGCGCCGTCAGCCCGGCGCCCCACGCGAACGCGGCCACCGCGCGGCCGAACGGTCCGTCGCCGACCTCGTCGCCGCGGCGGCGGCCCGGGTGGGCGTCGTCGCGGTCGCGGGGCGTGACCGGGAAGGCTGCCGGGTCGGCGGGGCGCGCGAGGTCGTCGGCCGGTGCCGGGTCGTCGGACCAGCCGGCGACCGCGTCCCCGGCGCTCACGCGTCCGCCCCGTCCGCCACCCGGAACGCCGCGCGCAGCAGGTCCCGCGGCCGGCTGCTCGGGCCGACGAGCAGCTCGAAGTCGCCGGGCTCCACCACGCGGCGCCCGGCGGCGTCCACGATCGAGCAGTCCGCGGCGGGCAGCACCAGCGGCACCGTGACCGACTCCCCGGGCGCGAGCGGCACCTGGGTGAACGCCTTCAGCTCCCGGTCCGCCCAGGACGCGGACGTGACCAGGTCCCGGACGTACACCTGCACGGTCTCCAGCGCGGGGCGCGCCCCGGTGTTGGTCACCGTCACGTGCGCCCGCACGGTGCCGTCCGCGGCCACCTCGGCGGTGTCGACCACGAGGTCGCCGTACTCGACGGTGGTGTACGAGAGGCCCTCGCCGAACGCGAACGCCGGGTCCTGCGTGAGGTCGGCGTACCGCACGCCGTGCTGGCCCCGGACCTGGTTGTAGTAGATCGGCTGCTGCCCCACGTGCCGCGCGAACGAGATCGGCAGCCGCCCGCTGGGCTCGATCCGCCCGAGCAGCAGGTCCGCGAGCGCACGCCCGCCGGTCATGCCGGGGTGGGCCGCCCAGACCAGCGCGTCCGCCGCGAGGGCGGCGGGCGGCAGCACCATCGGCTTGGAGGCCTGCAGCACGACGACCAGCGGGGTGCCGGTGGCCGCGACGGCCTCCAGCAGCGCGACCTGGCCGCCCAGCAGCTCCAGCGTGGCGGTCGAGGTGCCCTCGCCGACCAGCTCGATCCGGTCGCCGACCACGGCCACGACGACGTCGGCGTCCCGCGCCGCCGCGACGGCGGCCTCGAGCTGCTCGGGGTCCACCGGCGCCGACGCCACGACCTGCGGCCGCGGCTGGCCGTCGGGGAAGTACGGTCCCTCGGGGTCGTCCTCGTGGGTGAGGATCGCGGCGCCGGGGGAGTACGTGACCGTCCAGCCGTCCGGCACCCCGTCGCGGAGCCCGTCGAGCACCGTGGTGATCATGTCGCGCGGCTGCCCGTGCGCCATCCACGCGACCTGGCCCGAGGACCCGGCCCAGTCGCCGAGCTGGGTCTGCGGGTCGTCCGCGAGCGGGCCGACGACGGCGACCCGCAGCGGGGGCTGGTTCGAGGCGCCGGCCTCGGGGGTGCCCCCGGCCAGCGGCAGCACGCCGGAGTTCCGCAGCAGCACGAGCGACCGCCGCGTCAGCTCCAGGTTGAGGTCCTGGTGCGACCCGACGACCGCGCCCATCGTGGCGGGGTCGGGCCGGCGGCGGTCCTCGAACAGCCCGAGCTCGAACTTGAGCGTCAGGATCCGGGACACGGCCGCGTCGAGATCGGACTCCGCGATGAGCCCGCGCGCCACCGCCTCCTGCGCGCCGTCGAAGAAGCCCGCCGTCGTCATGATCATGTCGTTGCCGGACCGCACCGCCGCGGCGGACGCGTGCACGTGGTCGGGCTGCACCTGCTGCTCCCAGACCATGCGGCCGACGTTGTCCCAGTCGGTGACGAGCATGCCGGTGTAGCCCCACTCGCCGCGCAGCACGTCGGAGAGCAGCCAGTCGTTGACGGTGATCGGGACCCCGTCGATCGTCTGGTAGCCGAGCATGAACGTGCCGCAGCCCTCGCGGGCCACCCGCTCGAACGGCGGGAGGAACCAGGACCGCAGCTTCCGGGGCGACAGGTCCGCCTCGGACGCGTCCCGGCCGCCCTGCGTCTCGGAGTACCCGGCGAAGTGCTTCGCGGTGGCGAGCACCGCCGTCGGGTCGGCGAGGCCGGTGCCCTGGTACCCCCTGACCGCCGCGCTGCCGAGCTCGCCGATGAGGAACGGGTCCTCGCCGAAGGTCTCGTTCACACGTCCCCAGCGCAGGTCGCGGGCGACGCACAGCACGGGGGAGAAGGTCCAGTGCAGGCCGGTCGCCGCGGCCTCGACCGCGGTGGCGCGCGCCATCCGCTCGACGAGCTCCGGCGACCACGTGGCCGCCATCCCGAGCTGGGTCGGGAAGATGGTCGCGCCGTCGCAGAACGAGTGGCCGTGGATCGCGTCGTCGCCGACCAGCAGCGGGATCCGCAGCCGGGTCTGCTCGGTCAGGTCGTGCGCTTCGAGCACGAGCTCCGGCGTCGGGTGCAGGATCGAGCCGACGTGCTTCTCCAGCACCTGCTCCTTCAGGCCGTCCGGGGCCGACAGCTGCGTCATCTGCCCGACCTTCTCCGCGAGGGTCATGCGCGCGAGCAGATCGGCGACGCGGTCGGCGACGGGCAGGGCGGGGTCCAGGTAGTCCACGGTGCTCCTACTTGATGCCGGTCATGGCGATGCCCTGCACGAAGTGCTTCTGCATGGCGATGAACACCGCGAGGACCGGCACGATGATGAGGACCGAGCCGGCCATCTGGAGGCCGAACTCGGCGCCCTTGTCGCCGGTCGGGCTGGTGTACAGCGCCAGCGCCACGGGCAGGGTGTACAGCGAGTCGCGCTGGGACACGATGAGCGGCCACAGGAAGCCGTTCCACGAGCCCATGAACGTGAAGATCGCGAGCGTCGCGAGCGGGGCGCGGCACAGCGGCATCACGATCCGCGCGAAGATCCGGAACTCGCCGGCGCCGTCGATGCGCGCCGCGTCGAGCAGGGAGTCGGGGAGCTCCAGCATGAACTGCCGCATGAGGAAGACGCCGAACGCGCCCACCATGCCGGGCAGGATCATGCCCCAGTAGGTGCCGACCATGTTGAGGTTCGCGACGAGCACGAACTGCGGGATCAGCGTCACGATGCCCGGCACGAACATGGTCCCGAGGACGACGGTGATGAGGACCTTCTTGCCCGGGAACTCCAGCTTGGCGAGCGCCCAGCCGACCATCGAGCAGAACAGCAGCGTGGTGGCGACCGAGACCACGGCCAGGAAGACCGAGTTCAGGAAGTACCGCGTCATGTCGAACTCGAAGAACCACGCGCGGAAGTTGTCGAGCGTCGGCGCCTGCGGCCACCAGGTGATGGGGCGGCGCATGATCTCGGCGTTGGTCTTGAACGCGCCGAGGATCATCCAGACGAACGGCAACAGCGTCCCGGCGAGGCCGACCGACAGGACGGCGAGCAGGGCGATCCGGCCCGGCGTGGGGCGGCGGCGACGGCGCTGCCGGACGACGGGCGCGAGCGGCACGGCGGTCGTGGCCGGCGCGAGGGGGGTCGAGGTGCTCATGGTCATGTCCTCTGCCGGAAGAACCGGAACTGGATGATGGCGAAGATGCTGATGATCGCGAACAGCACGTACGCGCCGGCCGCGCCCACCGAGTAGTTGCCCCACTGGAACTGGTTGAACACGTACAGGGCGATGGACGTCGTCGACTGCAGGGGACCGCCGTTGGTCATGACGAACGGCTCGTCGAAGAACTGCATGAAGCCGGTGGTCGTGAGGATCGCGTTGAGCAGGATCGTCGGCATCATCATCGGGATCGTGATGCGGAAGAACCGCTGGACCGTCGACGCGCCGTCCATCATCGCCGCCTCCTTGACGTCGGAGGGGATGGCCTGCAGGCCGGCGAGGAAGATCACCATGCTCGACCCGATGCTGCGCCAGACGGCCATGAGCGTCAGCGCCGGCAGTGCGGTGCGGGTGTCGCCCAGCCAGTTCGGGCCGTCGATCCCGATGTCCGCGAGCAGCGAGTTGATGAGGCCGTTCGGCTGGTACATGATCCGCCACACCACCGCGACGGCGACGATGGTCGTCACCACGGGGGTGTAGTAGCCGACCCGGAAGAACGTCGCGGCGCGGCGACCGAGCGCGTTCAGCATGACCGCGAGCACCAGCGCCGAGAACAGCGACAGCGGGACGCCGACGACCACGAAGCCGAGCGTGTTCCGCAGCGCCCGCAGGAACGTCGTGTCGGACAGCACCTCGGCGAAGTTCCCGAGACCCACGAAGTCCACGGCGAACGGGGTGCGGATGTCGTTGACCCGCAGGTCGGTGAACGCCATCCCGAACGAGCTGAGCAGCGGGACGAGCCCGAACACGCCGAACGACAGGACGAACGGCGCGGCGAACAGCCAGGCGACGACGGCGGTCCGGCGGCGCCGGGCGGCCAGGGACACGGACTTCCCCGGCCGCCGCGACGTCGACGGCGGCGTGCGCCGTGCGGTGGTGGTGCTGGTCACCAGCCGAAGCCGATCTGGTCGGCCTGGTCCTGGATGGCCTTCGCGGCCTCCTCCGACGTGACCTCGCCGTGCGCCACGCGCTCGGCGTAGATGCCGATCTGCTCGGCGATCTGCGACCACGACGGGTAGCTCGGGGTCTCGACGGTGTTCGGCATCTGCTCCTTGAGCACCGACATCACCGGGCTGTCGTCGATCGGCGCGTACTCGGCCGACTCGACGCGCGACGGGAACGAGCCCGCGAGGTCGAACAGCGTCTTCTGCTGCGCGTCCTCGAGCAGCCACTGCAGGAAGAGCCAGGAGGAGTCCTGGTTGTCCGACGAGGCGAACACGCCGAGGTTGCCGCCGCCGATGTACGAGTCGTTGTTGGCGGAGCCGGCGGGCAGCGGGACGTAGCCGATCGAGTCCTCGGTGAAGCCCTCGGGCGCCGCGCCGGTGTCGATCAGGTCCTGGTAGGTGCCGACCATCCACGGGCCCGAGATCAGCAGCGGGGAGCCGCCGTTCTCGAACGTCGCCTCGGTCTCGGACAGCGGGGCCTCGCCGCGGTCGAAGAAGCCCTTGTAGAAGTCGAGCGCCTCGACGAACTCCGGGGTGTCGAACGTCCAGGAGTCGCCGTCGCTGACCTCGCCGCCGGCCTGCGACACGAAGGGCACGATGACCTGCGCCGGGTTCTCGATCGGGCGGGGCAGGCTCAGGCCGTACTCGCCGCCGGGGCGCGCGGCGAGGGCGCCGCTGAGCTCCTCGAGCTCGTCCCAGGTGGTCGGGGCGTCGTAGCCGAGCTCGGCGGCCAGGTCGGCGCGGTAGAACAGGAACCGGGTCTCGACGTACCAGGGCACCGAGTACTGCGCGTCCTCGCCGGTCACCGAGGCGACGGCGGCGGGGTAGAAGTCGTCCTCGTCGTACACGCCCTCGGGGACCGGTGCGAGGCCGCCCATCGCGATGACCGAGGCGGTCTGGTCCGCGCCGGTCATCACGATGTCCGGGCCGGTGCCCGAGGCCACGGCGGTCTGGTTCATGGTGATGATCTCGCCCCAGGGCACCTCGGTGACCTTGATCGAGGCCTCCGGGTTGTCCTCGGTGAACTGCTCGCCGAGGGTGCGCAGCGCGTCGCCGTTGCCGGCCGCGGCCCAGATCTCGATCTCGCCCGTCGCCTCCTCGGCGATCGAGCCGGCCTCGGCGGAGCCGCCGCTGCCGGCGTCGTCCGACCGGCCGCAGGCCGCGACCGGCGCGAGCGCCAGGGTGGTGACGGTGGCGGCGACGAGGGCGCGCCGCACGGTACGTCGGGTCATGTGTTCCTCCTTGAACGGGCGTCTGCGCCCGCGCCACGGCGCGCGGGTCGGCCTGCGCCAGCGCTGGCTGCAATGCGGTGTAATGCGCATTACAAGAACCGGAATCTAAGCGTGTAGAGTGGCGCTGTCAACCCGGTCCTGGGGCGCGGCCCGCCGCTCGCCGCCACTCGCCGTCGAGGAGTTCCTGCGTGGCCCGCCGACCCACCGTGTACGACGTCGCCGAGCGCGCCGGGGTGTCGATCACGACCGTCTCGTTCGCGTTCCGGCAGCCCGGGCGCGTCGCCGCCGCGACCCGGCAGGCCGTGATGGACGCCGCCCGCGAGCTCGGCTACGTCCCGTCCGCCAGCGCCCGGGGCCTCGCCCGCGGGGCGACGGGGGCGTTCGGGCTGTACTCGTTCGACATGATGCTGGCCGACGCCGACGGTGCCGCCGCCCCGGTACCGCTCGAGGCCGCGGCGGTCCCGGAGGGCGACCCGCGGGTGTTCCCGCTCTACGTCGACGAGGTCGAGCGGGGGTTCGCCCTGGAGTGCCGGGAGAACGGGCGCGCGCTGCTGCTGGCGTCCGGCGCGCCGAGCGGGGCCGCGATGTACGACATCGCCGGGCGCGTGGACGGCCTCGCGATCTTCCCGGGCACGCACAGCCTGGACGCGGTGCACGCCATCGCGCAGTCGGTGCCGCTGGTCGCGTTCAACACCCCCGGCACGGACGCGTCGTTCAGCCACGTCTCGGTCGACAACCGCGCGGCGATGACCGGCCTGGTCGAGCACCTGGTCGGCGTGCACGGGGTGCGGGACCCGGCGTTCGTCGGGGAGGGGTCGATGTACGACTTCGCCGAGCGGCTCGCGGGGTTCCGGGACGCCGTGGCGGCGCTGCTGCCGGACCGTCCCGCGCCCGGCCCCGGGCACGAGGGGCTGGCGTCCACCGAGTGGCTCGCCGCGCTCACCGACCTGGCCGCGGCCGACCGGCTCCCCGAGGCGCTGGTCTGCCAGAGCGACCAGGCTGCGCTCGTGGTGCTCGACGTGCTCGCGGAGCACGGCGTCGACGTCCCGGGGCGGGTCCGGGTGACGGGCTTCGACGGCATCCTCGCCGGGCGGCTCACGACGCCGGCCCTCACGACGGTGCGGCAGCCGTTCGAGCACATGGGGCGGACCGCCGTGCAGCTGCTGCAGGAGCGGGTCGCGGACCCGGGTGCGGCGTCGCAGTTCCGGACGCTGCCGACCCGGCTGATCCCGCGCGCGAGCTGCGGCTGCGCGGGCTGACGCCGCCCCGGCGGGCTCTGGTCGTCAGGTGCGCGGGGCCCGCAGCGCGCGGTCCAGCAGCTCCTCGAACGCGCCCGCGACCTCGCGCGCGCCGGCGCCCGGCCACGCGTGCACCGGCTGCGCCGCGCCCTGCGCCTGCTGCAGCGCGGCGCGCTCGGGGACGAACGGGGTCAGCACCAGCGGGCCGTACAGCCCGCGGAGCTCGTCGAGCCGGAACGCCTGCTCCACGGACCGCGCCTTGACCCGGTTCACGACCACGCCCAGGGGCTGGAGCTGGCCCGCGGGACCGCGGCGGAGGTCGTCGATGGTCTTCATCGCGCGCCCGACCGCCGTGACCGAGAAGAGCCCGGGTTCGGTCACCACGACCGCGCGGTCGCAGGCCGTCAGGCCGGTGCGGGTCAGGCCGCCGAGCGACGGCGGGCAGTCGACCAGGACCAGGTCGTAGTCGTGCACCCAGGCCAGGGCGAACCGCAGCCGGTCGACGTCCGCGTCCGCGCCGTCGTAGGCGTCGTGCCGCGAGGACGCGGCCGAGCCGACCAGCACGTCCAGGCCGGCCTCGGCCCAGGCGCTGGGCGAGGTGGCGGCGGCGATCGACTCCGCCGTGGGGGAGTCGAGCACGCCCGCGACGTCGGCCTCGGCACCGGCGGTCGCCAGCGCGAGCGTGCTGTCGCCCTGCGGGTCGAGGTCGACCACCAGCGTGCGGAGCCCGCGCTCCAGCGCGGCGGACGCCAGCCCGAGCGTCACCGATGTCTTCCCCACGCCGCCCTTGAGCGAGCACACTCCCAGCACCAGCACGGGGCACACGGTAACGGGCCGCCCGCCGTTCGCGGAATCACGTCCGCCCCGCCGGGCCGCCCGGGTCGACGCCGCGCCCACCTGGGGCGATGCTGGCCCCATGACCGACAGCACCCCCGCCCGCGCCACCGAGATCACCCACTGGGGCCACGCCTGCGTCCGCCTGGAGCGCGACGGCAGCCGCCTGGTGCTCGACCCGGGCTCGTTCAGCGACCCGACCGCCCTCGACGACGCCGACGCCGTGCTGATCACCCACGAGCACGTCGACCACGTGGACGTCGCGCGCCTCGCAGCCGCGCTCGGCGCCCGCACCGGGTTCGACGTGTGGGCGCCCGCGGGCGTGGTCGCGCAGCTCACCGAGGCCGGCGCGCCCGCGGACCGGGTGCACGCCGCGGCCGACGGCGACGCGTTCGACGCGGCCGGGTTCGCCGTCCGGGCGGTGGGCGAGTGGCACGCCGTGATCCACCCCGACGTGCCCCGCGCGCACAACGTCGCGTACCTGGTGGACGGGGCGCTGCTGCACCCGGGCGACTCGTTCACGCCGCCGCCCGCCGGGACCGCCGTCGACCTGCTGCTCGTCCCCGTCGCCGGGCCGTGGATGAAGCTCGCCGAGGCGATCGACTACGTCCGGGCCGTGCGCCCGCGGGTGGCCGCACCGATCCACGACGCGATCCTGTCGGACCCGGGCCGGGCGCTGGCCGACCGTCTCGTGGGGGGCATGGGCGGCGCGGAGTACGTGCGCATCGCCGCAGGCGCTCCGTACTCCTGGACCCCGGGCGCCTGACCGGCGCCCGGTTCAGGCCGGCGGCGCGGTCGAGCCGCGGCGGACCAGGGACGTCGGCAGCCGCACGTGCGGGTTCGGCGCCTCGCCGCCGTCGAGCAGCGCCGTGAGCAGCGCGATCGCGGCCGCGCCCATGCGCTGGATCGGCTGGTGCACCGTCGTGAGCGGCGGCTCCGTCTGCGCCGACTCCGGGATGTCGTCGAACCCGATCACGGACAGGTCGCGCGGCACGTGCAGCCCGAGCTCGCGGGCGACCTCGATCGTCGCGATCGCCGAGAGGTCGTTCGCCGCGAACACCGCGGTCGGGCGGTCCGGCAGGCTGAGCAGCTCGCGCACCGGCTCCCGCGTCGGCTCCTTGCGGTAGTCGCCCTCCCGGACGAGCGCCTCGTCGACGGCGGCCCCCGCGTCGGCCATCGCCCGGCGGAAGCCCTGCTCGCGCAGGCGCGACGACTCCAGGTCCGGCCGGCCCCCGACGAACGCGATCCGCCGGTGCCCGAGCCCCAGCAGGTGCTCCGTCCCGAGCACCGCGCCGGCGAGGTTGTCCGAGTCGACGGTGGGCAGGCCGGTCGGGCCGGTGTGCGGGTCGATCGCGACGACCGGCACCCCGGCGTCGGCCTCGACCACCGTCGGGGTCACCAGCACGGCCCCGTCGATCAGCGTGCCGCTGAGCCGCGACAGGTACCGCCGCTCCCAGCCGGCGCCGCGGCCGTGCAGTCCGCCGGTGTAGGCGAGCAGCTCGTACCCGGAGTCGGAGTCCGCGAGCGCCGTCGCCGCCCCCTTGAGGATCTCGGCGGAGAACGGCTCGAACTCCGCGACGAGGATGCCGAGCACGTGCGTGCGGTGCGACCGGAGGCTGCGCGCGACCAGGCTCGACTCGTAGCCGAGCCGGTCGATGACCTCCATGACCCGGGTCGAGGTCGCCTGCGCGACGCCGTACCGGCCGTTGATGACCTTCGACACCGTCGCGACGGAGACGCCCGCGTCCCGCGCCACGTCGGTGATGGTCACTCGCTGCCCCATGCCGGGGATCGTAGCCGCGCGCGGGGTGCGCCCAGGCGCGATCCCGGCGCCCGCCGGCGGACCGGGGTCAGCGGCGACGGTCGGCGCCCGCCGCCGCGTGCACCGCGGGGTCCATCGCGAGCCGCAGCGCGACGTCCAGCGGGAGGCGGGTGCGGGCCCGGCTGCGCCGCGCGAGGAGCGCCGCGCGCTGCCGGGCGCGCGCGTCGTCGAGGCGGTGCGGTCGGTCCTGGGCCATGCCCCCACCCTGCCCCGGGGCGCCCGCCCGCGGCATCGGCCCCGGGGTGGAGATCCGCGTACGCCGGACGGTGGACCCGGCCGACGGTCCACGGCGCGGACGGCGCGCCCGGTCGCGGCCCTGGTCGGCGCCCCGTACCGTCCCCGGCAGACGGACACCGGGAAGGGGTGGGGCGGGCACATGTGGTTCCGACGACGGAGGACGACGGCGCCGAGCGGCGGGGACGCCGTGCGCGCGGCGGAGGTCGCCCGCGACGACGCCGGACGCGGACCGGGCGCCGGCGCGCTGTGGGCGGACGGCTTCGGCCGGATCGGCACGCGATCCGTGCAGGTCCTGGCGCTGCTGGCCCTGGTCACCGTCGCGGTGTTCGCGGTCACCCGGCTGACCCTCGTCGTCGTGCCGGTGCTCATCGCGCTCGTGCTGGCCTCCGCGATCCACCCGCTGGTGTCCTGGCTGCGCCGGCACCGGCTGCCGTCGATCGCCGCGACCTGGATCGCGCTGGTGCTGATCGTCGGCGTCCTCGGCGGCGTGATCACCGCGGTCGTCTACTCGGTGATCCACCAGTGGGACGACCTCGCGGACCAGGCGGTCGCCGGCTTCGGGGAGCTGCAGGACTCGCTCACCGGGCTGCCGATCCAGATCACCGACGAGCAGATCGCCGACGCGCGCACCGCGGTGACCGACTTCCTCACGTCGAGCAGCTTCGGTGCGGGCGCCATCGCGGGCGTGTCCGCCACGGCGAACTTCCTCACCGGCTTCGTGCTGATGGTCGTCGTGCTGTTCTTCTTCCTCAAGGACGGGCCGACCATCTGGGAGTTCCTGCTCCGGCCCTTCGAGGGCGAGCGCTACCGGCGCGGGCAGCGCGTCGGCGGGCGCGTGGTGCAGACCATGGGCGGCTACGTGCGCGGCACGGCCATCGTCGCCGCGGTCGACGCCATCGGCATCGGCGTCGGCCTGGTGATCATGGGCGTCCCGCTGGCGATCCCGCTGTCGGTGCTCGTGTTCCTGCTGGCGTTCATCCCGCTCGTGGGCGCGACCCTGGCCGGCGCGCTGGCCGCGCTCGTGACGCTGGTCGCGCTCGGGCCGGTCGAGGCGCTGATCGTGGTCGGCATCGTCATCCTGGTGAACCAGCTGGAGGGCAACTTCCTGCAGCCGGTCGTCATGGCCCGGTCGCTGGCGCTGCACCCGCTGGTCATCCTGGTCGCCCTGACCATCGGCACCGTCCTCGCGGGCATCACCGGCGCGGTGCTGGCCGTGCCGATCGCCGCGTCGATCTGGGGCGCGATCCAGGTGTGGAACGGCCCGCACGAGCCGGCGCGGCCGGCGCAGCAGAAGCGCCGCGAGGTCACCGAGGGGCGCTGAGGCGGAGGGCAGGGCGCGGCCCGGGCGCCGGGTCAGGCCGGGGTGCGCCAGACCGAGACGTGAGACGTGCTCTCCGCGGTGAACGGCGCCTCCGTGAAGTCCGCCCAGCGCTCCGTCGGCCGCATGCCCGCGATCCGCGCCATCAGGTCGAGCTCCGCCGGCCAGACGTACCGGTGCGGCGACCGTCCGGTGCTCACCGACCCGTCGGGCTCGACCGTGTAGTGGTGCGACACCAGCCGCTGCTCGGCCACGTCGTACCGGTCGAACCCGAGGTGCGCGTCGCTCACGTCGAACGGCAGCGCCACCTCGCCCGGCGGGAGCCGGCGCAGCTGCGGCACGAACACCTCGCACACGAACGCCCCGCCGGGCTCCAGGTGCCGGGCGGCGTTCTCGAAGCACGCGACCTGGGCGTCCTGGGTCATCAGGTTCGTGATCCCGTTGAACACCAGGTACACGAGCCGGAACCGCCCGGGCGCCGTCGCCGTCGTCATGTCGCCGATCGTCACCGGCACCCGCTCCGCCCCGGGCTTGGCGGCGAGCCGGGCGGCCATCGGCTCGGACAGCTCGATCCCGGCGACCGGCACCCCGCGGTCGGCCAGCGCCAGCGCGACGCGCCCGGTGCCGACCGCGAGCTCCAGCGCACGCCCGCCGTCGGCGCGCGCCGCCAGGAAGTCCACCGTCGGACCCAGCACGTCGGGGGCGAACATCGCGGCGCTCGACTCGTCGTAGCGCGCGGCGACCTGCTCGGTCCAGATGTCCTCGTCCGTCACGCCGTCGAGGCTCCCACCGCCGCGACGTGCCGGGCCAGGGAATAGCGGACCGGCGCGCGGCCGTGTTGAGTAGGACGCGTCAGCCGACGACGACGCCGGGAGGAGCCCCGCATGGACGTGCACCAGCTCGCGCAGGAGCAGATCGACCTCGCCCACCAGGACCCGCACGGCCGGAGCGCCCAGATCGTGGTGCACGACGGCCCGCTCCGGCAGACCGTCATCGCGCTGCGCACCGGCACCCGGCTCGCCGAGCACAACTCGCCGCCCGCGGGCAGCATCCTCGTGCTCCGCGGCACCGTGGCCGTGTCCAGCGCCGAGCGCGTGGACACGCTGCCGACCGGGTTCCTCGCGACGCTCACGCACGACCGGCACGGCGTCGAGGCGCTGAGCGACGCGGCGATCCTGCTCACCACCGTGACGGGGACGGGGGAGGCCTCGCACGGCTGACGCGCGCGGCGCGCCGCGCAGCTGACGTTGTGGCGGCGTCCCGCCGCTGGCTACGGTCGGGAGGGCGCGCAGCGAGGCGCGCCCGACCCCAGGAGGCCCGCCGTGACGATCCGGCCCGATGACCCGGCGACCACCGAGGACGAGCCGCCACCGGGCCCGACGCTCGGCGACCGTCTCGCGCGCCTCCGCTGGACCCCGGGGCGGGTGGCGTGGCTCGGGGCGTCGGTGGTCGTGCTCGGGGCGCTGTTCGACCTGGCGCTGCTGCGGATCTACACCAGCTCGGGCGTCCGCGTCGCGCAGTGGCTCGCGACCCTGCTGAGCCACCTCTCGACGACGCTGACGGTGCTCGGCCCGGCTCTGCTGGCCGTCGCCCTCGGCGCGGCGCTGCTCCGGCACCGGACGCCCGCCGACCCTGGGTAGGAACGGGCGGCGCCCGGCGGAAACCCGTCGCGCGACCCCGCCGCCCGTCCGTAGCGTGGCGCCCGTGCCCGACCCGATCTTCGCCGACCCGCGCCTTGCCCCGCTCTACGACGTCTTCGACGACGACCGCTCCGACCTCGACCTGTACCGGGCCGTCGCGCGCGAGGTCGGGGCGCGCCGGGTCCTCGACGTCGGCTGCGGCACCGGCACGCTCGCGCTGCTGCTCGCCCGCGACGGCCTGGACGTCGTCGGCGTCGACCCGGCCGGGGCGTCGCTCGACGTGGCGCGCGCCAAGCCCGGCGCCGACCGCGTCACCTGGTTGCACGGGGACGCCACGACGCTGCCGCCGCTGGCGGTCGACCTCGCCACGATGACCGGGAACGTCGCCCAGGTCTTCCTGGCCGACGACGACTGGTCCGCCACCCTGCGCGGCATCCGGGACGCGCTCGTCCCGGGCGGCCACCTGGTCCTGGAGACCCGCCGCCCCGAGGCCCGGGCGTGGGAGGACTGGGCCGCGGATGACGGCGCCGGGGCGCGGGAGGTGCCCGGCGTCGGGCGAGTGGTGGAGGAGTTCGCCGTGACCGAGGTCGCGCTGCCGCTGGTGTCGTTCCGCTCGGTGTTCCGGTTCCCGGACGGCGACGAGGTCGCGTCGACGTCGACGCTGCGGTTCCGGTCGCTGGACGAGGTGCGCGCGTCGCTGGCCGCGGCGGGCCTCGACGTCGTCGACGTCCGGGACGCGCCCGACCGGCCGGGCCGGGAGCACGTCGTCCTGGCCCGGCGCCCGCCGGGCTGAGGGAGGATCGCACGCCGCGCGTCGTCAGCCGCGGGCCTCGTGGAGCACGCCGTAGGCCCGGGCCGCCGTGGCGAGCCGGGCGTCGAACGTCGCGAGCGTGAGGTCGAGTCCGACCGCGGTCGCCAGCACGCAGACATCGGGCATCTCGAGACGCGTGTCCGCGCGGAGCCGGGCGAGCAGCACGGGTTCGTCGTCGCCGAGAGCCGCGGTCCGGACGCCGAGCCCGCGGAGGTCGTCGTGCATCTCGCGCTCCCGGTGCACGCGGGCGGGACCGACCAGGACCTCCGCGAGCGTGAGGGGATGCGCGACCAGCGGCTCAAGCGCCTCCGCGAGGAGGTCGACAGCACGCTCGTGGTGCGCGTCCGCGGGCTCGAGGAACCCGATGAGCACACCCGCGTCGAGGACGATCACGCGTCCCAGTCCTGGCGGAGGTCGTCGAGGTAGCCCGCTCCGTACGTGCCCGCGTACTTCTGCGAGACGGCGTGGACCCGCCGGCGCCGCTCGGCGTCGTCCGATCGCTGGTCCTGCTCGAGGGCCCGCGCGCCCTCCTCGATGAGGTGCGCGAGCAACGCACCCGGGCGCTGGCCCGGCCACCTCCGGCGCGCGACGTCGAGGGCGTGCTGCACCGAGGCGGTGTGCGTGACCTGGGTCCGGGGGAGCGCGGTCGGCATGGGCCCAGTGTACCTCCGCCCTCCCAGGTGGTACACCCGGTCGCGTGTGCTCAGCCCCTGAGCGAACGTACGGCGTCCGTGTCGATCCGCGGGTTCCCCGTTCGACTCCTGGGTGAGAGGGTCCGGACGAGGACCCGGCACCAGGGAGGCACGACCGTGAAGTACATGCTGATCATGCGCTCGTCGGGGGAGGCGGCGCCCGTCGGCGACGCGAGCTCGTACGAGGACTCGATCGAGACGATGAGCCGGTACAACGAGGAGCTGGTCGCGGCCGGCGTGCTCGTGGCGATGGAGGGCCTGTCCGACGACCCGGCGGAGAGTGTCGTCGTCGACTACGCGCAGACCCCGCCGGTCGCTACGGACGGCCCGTACGGGGAGGTGAAGGAGCTGTTCGGCGGCTACTGGATCCTCGACGTCGGGTCGCAGGCCGAGGCGGTCGAGTGGGCGAAGCGCGCGCCGCTCACCTTCCCGGCGGCCAAGGTGGAGATCCGGCGGATCGCGAGCATCGACGAGTTCCCCCAGGACAACCCGTGGATCCAGCGGGAGCGGGCGTGGCGCGAGGCCACGGGTCAGCTCTGAGCCCGGACGCGCCGGGGGAGGGCCGCGCCGCGGTCGAGGCGGTCTGGCGGACGAGCGCCGCCCGGATCGTGGCGACCCTGGCGCGGTCCACCGGTGACCTCGCCCTGGCGGAGGACGTGGCGCAGGAGGCGCTCGCCGAGGCGCTGGTCGCCTGGCCGCGGGACGGCGTGCCCGCGAACCCCGCCGGCTGGCTCGTGACCTCGGGGCGGCGGCGCGCCGTGGACGCGTTCCGGCGGCGGGCGGCGCTCGACGACCGGTACGCCGCGCTCGCGCGGGACGCGGGGCACCCCGCCGGGCCGGCCGGCGACGCCGACCTGCTGCACGACCCGGACGCGGTCGGTGACGACGTCCTCGCCCTCATGTTCGTCGCCTGCCACCCCGTGCTGTCCCGCGAGGCGCAGGTGGCGCTCACCCTCCGGGTCGTCGGCGGCCTGACCACCGAGGAGATCGGGCGTGCGTTCCTGGTGCCGACCGCGACCGTGCAGGCGCGCATCACCCGCGCCAAGAAGACGCTCAGCGCCGCCCGGGTCCCGTTCGCGGTGCCGTCGGGGCCGGAGCGCCGCGAGCGTCTGGCGTCCGTGCTCGCGGTGGTGTACCTCGTGTTCACCGAGGGCTCGACGGCCACCTCCGGGGACGACCTGCTGCGACCCGACCTCGCGCGGGAGGGTGTCCGGCTGGCGCGGGTGCTCGCGCACCTGGCGCCCGACGAGCCGGAGGTGCTGGGTCTGCTCGCGCTCCTGGAGCTCACCGCCGCGCGGTTCCCCGCGCGGGTGGCCGACGACGGCTCGGCGGTCCTGCTCGAGGACCAGGACCGGCGCCGGTGGGACCGGGCGGCGATCCGCCGGGGCCGGGCCGCGCTGGCGGCGGCGGGCCGGGCGGGGAACGGGCTGGGCGCCTACGGGCTGCAGGCGGCGATCGCCGAGTGCCACGCGGTCGCGCCCTCGGTCGCGGCGACCGACTGGGAGCGCGTCGTGCTGCTCTACGACGCGCTCGGCCGGCTCGCGCCCTCGCCGGTCGTCGACCTGAACCGTGCGGTGGCCGTCGCGATGGCGCACGGCCCGGCGGCGGGGCTCGCGCTCGTCGAGCGGCTGGCGGACTCCGGTGCGCTGGCCGGGTCGCACCTGCTGCCGTCGGTGCGCGGGGAGCTGCTCCGGCGGCTCGGCCGGGGCGCCGAGGCGCGCGACGACCTCGCCCGCGCGGCGGCGCTGTGCCCGAACCCGCGGGAGCGCCGGGTGCTGCAGGGCAAGATCGCGGCGCTGCCGGCCGGGTGAGACCACCGCGCCGGCCCTGTACACGGACGTCGCCGCGCTGGCAGGCTCGAGCCCGAGACCACCCGACCCGGACGGGGGAGCCGTGCCCGACGACGACCGGACCGACACGCGGACGCTCGGCGAGCGTCCCGGCACGAACGACGCCCCGCTCGGCCCGTCGTTCCGCGACGGGCCGCCCCGCACCCCGAGGTCGGCCGCGGCGGTCCTGGCCGAGGCGGTCCCGTTCCTGCTGCTCGCCGCCGTGGTCGTGCTCGTGGTGGCCGGCCGGTGACCGGCCCGGAGCGGGTGCTCGGCATCGGCGGCTACTTCCTGCGGGCGCGTGACCCCGAGGCCCTGACGGTCTGGTACCGGGACCTGCTCGGGATCGAGGACGACGCCCACGGCCTGTGGCACCAGGAGGCCGGCCCGACGGTCTTCGCGGCGTTCGACCCGGACACCGACTACTTCGGGTCGCCGCAGCAGCAGACGATGCTGAACTTCCGGGTCCGGGACCTCGACGCGATGCTCCAGCAGCTGCGGGAGCGAGGCGCCGACGTCGCCGCGGAGACGCAGGACATGGAGGGGGTCGGGCGGTTCGGTTGGGTCACCGACCCGGAGGGGAACCGGGTCGAGCTCTGGCAGCCGGAGTGACGGCGGCGGGCTCAGCCGCCGACGCGGAGCTCGGCCTGCGCGCCGCGCACCAGCAGCAGGAGCTCGCCGTCGTCCAGGCCCGCCGCGCGGGCGCGCGCGACCAGGGCGCGCACGTCGGTCAGCAGGTCGGCGCGGTCCGCGGTGGGGTCCGGACCCGACCGCGGCAGACGTGGCACGTCCCCGGCCACGACGGTCCCGGTCCGCCGGCGGGCGTGCACGACACCGGCGGCCTCCAGCTCCCGGTACGCGCGCTGCACGGTCCCGACCGCGACGCCGAGGTCGCGTGCCAGGTCGCGGGAGGCGGGCAGTCGCTCGCCCGGCCCGAGTGCGCCCACGGCCACGAGCGCCGCGAGCTGGGAGCGGATCTGCTCGTAGACGGGGGTCGCGGCCGTCAGGTCGACGCGGAGCTCGGTCACGCGGCGATCCCGGCCAGCGGGCGCGGACGCGGGACGTGGCGCGCAGCCACCGCGGTACCGGCGACGACCATCGAGCCGATCAGGACGGCGGAGCCTCCCAGTGCCGAGAGAGCGGCGGCCACTGGCGTGTGCTGCAGCGCCAGGGCGGCGAACAGCATGGTGAGACCCACGCCCGCCCCTGCCCAGAGCTGCGCTCCCGCGAGCAGGCGTGCGGCGGCGAGCCGGCGGACCGCGTCGTCGTGCTCGGTCGTGACGAGTGGGAGCGGCGGACGCCGGGTCAGCACGCGCAGGGCGAGCAGCGTCGCCACCGCCACCGCGGCGAGCCCGACGAGGATCGGGCCGCCGTAGTACCAGCCCGGGTAGGGGCCGCGGGCTCCCCACGTGACCGGGCCGCCGTCCTCCACGACGGTGTGCGCGACCCGCTGGCCGTCGGGCGTCGCGGTCGCGCCGTAGAGCAGGACCGCGAGGGCGCCGGTGCCGAGCGTGGCTGCCAGGACGGCCAGCCGCCAGCCGCCGATGCTCCTCACCGTCCGCCTGGTCAACGGGGCCGTGCGCACCGTGCCGCGCGGCCGGGGCCACGTGCGCTCGCCCACCGCCCGGACGAGGCAGAGCGCGACGGCCCCGACGTAGGGCGCGGTGGCGGCGCCCAGCGCGTAGCCCGCTCCGCGGTGGCCGCCCGCAGGCGAGAGCGGCAGCGACGGCAGCATGAGGAAGGCGACCGTGGCGCCCGCGCTGGCGAGCGCGGCGACGACCGAGACGAACGTCTCGTGCCGTCGCGCGGCGAGCGCGACGGACGGCGCTGCGGAGTCGGGGCCGGCTCGCCGCGCGACGACGACGTGCACGGCGAGCACCACCGCTCCGGTGAGCACCGCGAGCGGGACGAGGAGCACGAGCGCGGCCACGAGACCTCCATTGAGTCGTTGACGTGATTCATTGAAGCAGTGGGCCCTTCCCGCGTCCAGCACCCCGCGTCGGGGTGGCGCCGGGTGAACCCCGTCCCGCAGGGGGTGAAACCCCTGGTCGCTGCCGCCGGGGAGCGCGTCCCGGGGGAGTCGGCCCCGTACCGTCGACCCCCCCGGGCCGGCCGCCGCCGCCCCGTCCGCGCGCGAGGTCCGAGAGGGGAGCCGCCATGGATGCCGTGCCCACGGCGCCGCCGGTCGACGACCCCCGCTGGCGGGACGCCCTGCGGTCCGTCCTCGACGAACCCGCCGCGCACGCCCTGCACGCGCAGCCGATCGTGGACCTCACCACGGGATCCGTCGCCGGCTACGAGCTCCTGTCCCGGTTCGACGGCCCGTGGCGCGCGACCCCGGACGTGTGGTTCGCGGCCGCGCAGCGCTGGGGAGTGAACCCGACGCTCCAGGCGCGCGTGCTGGAGCGGGCCGTCGCCACGCGGGCCGACCTGCCGCCCAACACGTTCCTCACCGTCAACGTCGACCCCCACCTGCTCGCCGACGACCTCGTCGCAGACGCCCTGCTCCGGCACGGCGACCTGTCCCGCGTCGTCCTGGAGCTCACGGAGCACACCCGGGTCGACGAGGCCGGCCACGCCATGGCGGTGCTCGACCGGGCCAGGTCCGCGGGTGCGCTCGTCGCCATGGACGACGCCGGGACCGGTTACGCAGGCCTCGAGCTGCTTCTCGCCCTGCGTCCCGACATCGTCAAGCTCGACCGCGCCCTGGTGACCGGCATCGACACCGACCCGGTGAAGCGGGCGCTCGCCGAGGTGTTCGGCGACCTGGTCGGCCGGATGGACGGGTGGATCCTCGCCGAGGGGGTCGAGACGCGCGGCGAGCTGGAGGCCCTGATCGGCCTCGGCGTGCCGCTGGGGCAGGGCTGGGCACTCGGCCGCCCGCAGCCGCGGATGCTCCCGACGCTGCCCGACGAGGACGCCGCGCACATCCGCGCCACCGCCTCGCGGGTCTCGCTCACCGGCAACGTGGCGAGCCTCGTGCGCCCCGCCCGGGCCGGGGCGGACCGCGACCGGGACGACGTGCTGCTCGCGGACAGCGGGCTGGTCGCCGGGGTGCGTGACGGGTCGGGTGAGTGGGTGCCGGCCATCACGGTCGCCCCGAGCGCGTCGCTCGCGGAGGTGGCGCGGCGGGCGATGCTCCGCCCCGAGCCCCGACGGTGGGACCCGCTGGTGTGCACCGCGGCCAACGGCGAGGTCCTCGGGACCGTGCCGATCGACGCCCTGCTGCTCGCGCTCTGCGACTCATCAGGGACCTGATCCACGCCGATAGACGAGGGACCCCGCCGGGGCCCGAGATCCAGGAAGAGGACTCCACCATGAAGGCATTCCGCTGCGGGGACGTCGTCCCGGGCTGCGCCCGCGCGTTCACCGGCACCGAGGACGAGATCCTCGCCCAGGTGGCCCAGCACGCGCAGCAGGACCACGGCCTCACGGAGGTCCCCGCCGAGCTCGTGGCGCAGGTCCGCGGGGCGATGGTCCCGGCCTGACGCACGCCGTGCGCAGCGGAGCCCGGTCCTGCCGCCCGGCGGGGCCGGGCTCCGTCGTCCCGGACGTGGGGGCGTCAGCGCACCCGTTCGACGCGGTCCGGCGGGCGTCGCCGCCATCGCGCGGGACGACGACCCCGCGCCCCGATCACCCCTGATCCCGGCAGCGTCCACCGGCTCGCCACGACGTCGCCCGCGGGGTCGAGCCAGTCGGCCCGCTCGACCGGTGCGGCGAGCGCCGTCGCGAGCCACCGCGCCGTGAGTCCGCGAGCTCCCCGGGCGTGGCGGGCAGGCCGAAGAGCTCCAGCGCCCCGGCGGGGCCGCCGTCGAGGAGGTGGCTGCCGCCCCACCCGCCCTCGACACCCGTCCCGCGCGGCCCCGACGTCCAGAACCCGACCTGGAGGTTGACGTGCCGGGGCGGGAGACCGGGGACGTCCACCTGGAGGTGCAGCGGACGCAGGACGGTCCGGACGCGGGTGCCGGACGGGTCGAGGCCCGCCCGCTCCCACACGTCGTGGTGCTCCCGCAGCGCCACGAGGAACCGCGCCTCGTCGGGGGACCGCGGGGCGTCGCCGTCGAACCAGGTCGCGGGGTGATCCACGCCCGGCACGCTAGCGGGGCGCGCGCGGCTGCGCCCGGGTACTCACGCCGCGTCGGTGGCGGGCACGCGGCGCGGCGCGGCGGTAGCGCTCGTAGACCACGCGCGACCCGAACGTCCGCGTCTCCACGAGCTCCAGGTGGAGCGGTTCCGCCACTGGCGGCAGGAACGGCGTCCCGCCCCCGACCACCAGCGGGTTCCGGAACCCCCGCACCTCGTCCAGCAGGCCGAGCGCGATCGCTTGCGCCGCCAGGTCCGCCCCGCCGACGGACACGTCCCGGTCCGTGCGCGCGAGCGCGGCGGCGACCTCCTCGGCCACCGACCCCGTCGCGAGCCGCGCGTTGCCCTCGACCCGGTCGAGCGTGCGGCTGAACACCACCTTGGGCAGCGCGGCCCAGACGTCGGCGAACGCGTCACCCAGGTCCGTGGCGCGCATCAGCGGATCGGTCTCCCAGGGCAGCATCGTCTCGTAGAGCCGCCGGCCGCACAGGTACGCGCCGAGCTCGCCGACCTGCGCCAGGCTGAACCGGAACTGGTCCTCGGACGGCGCGCTCCACGCGAACCCGCCGGTGCGGTCGGTGACGAAGCCGTCCAGCGTGACGCTCATCGAGTAGATCAGCACGCGCCGAGCCTAGGTCCGGTCCTCCCGGCGCAGCGGCTGCCCACCGCGCCGACCCCGGTCGGCGAGCCCGTCGATCGCGCGCCGGGTGAGCTCCATCTCGACGTCACCGCCGTGCCCCTCGGACTCGACGACGTGCAGCTCGCTGCCGGGCCACGCCCGGTGCAGCCGCCACGGCGTGATCGCGGGACCGCTGACGTCCCGCCGGCCGTGGACGAGCACACCCGGGACGCCGGCGAGCTGGTGCACGCGGGCCAGCACCGCCTGCTCGTCCTCGAGGAAGCAGTCGTGGGCCCAGAAGTGCGTCACGAGCGTCGCGAAGTTGGCGCGCTCCCGAGGGTCGTCGTGCAGCGGGCCCGGCGCCCAGCCCGGGTCGAGCGACACGTGCGTCGACTCCCAGGCGTCCCACGCGTCGGCGGCGGCCGCCCGCACGTCCGGGTCGGGGTCGCGGAGCCGGCGCGCGTAGTGCTCGACGACGCGCACGCCGTCGGGGACGTCGGCGGCGAACCGGTGCCAGGCCTCGGGGAAGAGGCGGCCCACCCCCTCGGTGATCCAGTCGATCTCGTCGCGCCCGCCGGTGGTCACGGCCGTGAGAACGAGCGCGGTGACGCGGTCCCGGTGCGCGAGGGCGTACGCCAGGGCGAGCGTGGACCCCCACGACACGCCGTGCACCAGCCACGCGTCGATCCCGAGGTGCTCGCGGAGCGCCTCGATGTCCTCGACGAGCGTGCCGGTGGTGATCTCGTCCAGGTGGTCGAGGTCGTCGACCGCCCACGGGGTGCTGCGACCGCAGCCGCGCTGGTCCAGGCCCACCACGCGGTGGCGCGCCGGGTCGAACCGCCGGCGGTAGCCCCCGCGCCCGAGCCCGCTGCCCGGTCCGCCGTGCAGGTACAGCGCGGGGAGGCCCGCCCGGTCGCCGGACTCCTCCCAGTACAGCCGGACGCCGCCGGGGCGGTCGAGCCAGCCGGAGTCGGACGGTTCCGTGGGCGGGTGCACCCTCGACACGGTACGAGCACCGGGCGGTTCGTGGCGTCGACGCGCGCCGGGGTCTTGTGTGGCGCGGACCGGCGGCAGACCCTGGAGCGGCAGGTGGGTCCCCGGGAGGTGGGTGCGATGGGCGCTCGGCTGTTCGCGTACGTGAGCTACCCCGACGGGCCCGCGGCGCTGGACTGGCTCGCTGCGGTCGGCTTCGTCGAGGTCCGCCGCCAGGACGACGCCACGGGCGCCGTGGTGCACGCCGAGCTCCGGCTCGGCGACGCCGTCGTGATGGTGGCGAGCGACGACGCCGCCTACCATCGGCCGCCGCTCGTGGGCAGGTCGACGGGCAGCGGGGTCTACCTGCTGGTCGACGAGCCGGCGGAGGTGGATTCATTCGCGGAGCGCGCACGCGTCGCCGGCGCCCGGGTGGTCGTCGAGCCCGAGGACACGCCGTGGGGGAGCCGCCGGGCGCGCGTGCTCGACCCGCAGGGACGCGAGTGGACCGTCGGCACGTACGAGCCCGGAGCCGCGTGGTGAGTGCGGCGGGAGTCAGGCCGCGTCGGCCACGACCCGGCGGCTCGGATCGGCGTCCGCGGCGGGGGCCGGGGCGACGTCCCAGCGGAACCGCTCGACGTGCCCGCGGGTGATCGGGAGGCGGGCGGCGACGGCCAGGAGGGCGACGCCCGCGGCTCCGCCGACGACGTTCCACACGAGGTCGTTCACGTCGGCGACGTGGCCGCTCCCCAGGAAGTGGGTGGAGAGCAGCTGGACGACCTCGATCACGAGGCTCACACCCGCGGCCGCGACGACAGGGCGCCACCACGACGACCGCCGGAGGACCAGCGCCAGCAGGATCCCGAGCGGCACGAAGACCGCCACGTTCATCAGGGCGTCGGCGACCTCGTAGTCGGCGAACGGGACCAGCACGGCCTGGCTGGTCCACGGCGCGTCGCCCACCGGCTTGTCCAGGTAGATCGGGAAGACCGTGTTCGCCACGACTCCGGCGAGGTAGACGCAGAGCGCCAGCGCGACGAGCGCGCGCGGCGCGGTGAGCCGTCCGCGGCGGTGCAGCGACCCGAGCAGCGCGGCGAGCGCAGCCGCGGCCAGGGGGAGGACGACGGGGAGGACGGGGACCTGGCGGAACACGGGTGCGGATCTTCCTGCTCGGTGGACGGGCGCGGTCGGCGGGACCGGCCCTCGCCACCGTGGCACGGAGCGCGGCCCGCCGCGTCCACCCGGGGTCGGACGGGCCGGAGACCAGCACCGTCGTGGGTCCGACCCCGGGTGGACGCCAGGGCGTGACCGGGCGGGCACGCTGCTCCGGTGCCCTTCACGCTCGCCCACCCCGCCGCGGTGCTCCCGTTCGCCCGGCCCCCGTTCGTCCCGGCCGCGCTGGTCGCCGGCGCGCTGGCCCCCGACGTGCCGTACTTCCTGCCCCTGCCGCGGTCGGCGGGATCCTGGTACGAGCCGTTCGTCAACGCGACGACGACGCACGCCTGGCCCGGCGCGCTCACGGTGGCCGTCCCGACGGCCGCGCTGCTGCTCGGGCTGTGGTGGCTGGTGCGCGTGCCGCTGCGGGCGCTGGTCGCGAGCGGCACGGCGAAGCCGGGGGAGCGCGGCGGGGCGGGTGCACCGCCCGGAGCGGCGTCGGGGTCCACGACGCGCACCGCCGCCTGGGTGGTCGTGTCCCTGGTCCTCGGCGTCCTCACGCACGTGGTCTGGGACGCGGTCACCCACGGCGACGGAGCCCTGGTGCAGCGGGTGGCCTGGTTGCGCGAGCCGCTCGTCTCCGGGGTTCCCGCCGCACGGGTGCTGCAGCACCTCAGCACCGCCGCCGGGCTCCTCGTGCTCGCGCTCTGGGCGGGACGACGGCTCCTCGCGTGGCGGCGCGCCGGCGGCCGCCCGGTGCTCGGACGCCTCCAGGTGGTCGGGGTCGGCGCCGTCGCCACGGCAGGGACCGCGGGCGCCGTCGTCGGTGCCCTCGGTGCGACGGGGTCGGGCGCCGAGGCCGTCCTGTCCGCGGCGGCGAAGGACGGAGGCACGGCGTTCGTCCTGGTCGGCCTCGTGGTGTCAGCGGCGTGGTGGCTGGGTCGCGTCGTCCGGGCGAGGACGGCGCGGCCGGTCGGCGCGCGCTAGCGTCGGCGGGAGATCTCGTCGCCCGCCAGGAGAGCCATGATGACCCCCACGCACGTCCCCCGGATCGCGGTCGTCGGCCCGGGGGCGATCGGGACGTCGGTCGCCGCCCTGCTCCACGAGGCCGGCCGGACCCCGGTGCTCGCCGGGCGCCGGGCACGCGCCGGGCTCCGGCTGCACTCCGACCGCGGCACGGTCGACGTCCCGGGTCCCGTGCTGACCGACCCCGGCGCGATCCGGGAGCCGGTCGACGTCGTGCTCCTCGCGGTGAAGACCACCCAGACCGTGGCGGCCGCGCCGTGGCTGCGCGCGCTGTGCGGGCCGGGCACCGTCGTGTGCGTGCTCCAGAACGGCGTCCAGCAGCGCGAGGACGTCGCGCCCCTCGTCCCGGGCCGCGAGGTCGTCCCGGCGGTCGTCTGGTTCCCGGCGGTGCACGGCGACGACGGGTCGGTCCGGCTCCTCGCCGACCCCCGCCTCACCGTCCCGGACGCGCCGGGGTCCGCGGCGGTCGTCGCGGCCCTGCGGGGGAGCCGCTGCGCGGTCGACGTCTCCGCGGACTTCACGACCCAGGCCTGGCGCAAGCTCCTGCAGAATGCGGCGGCCGGACTCATGGCGCTGACGGGCCGGCGGTCGGGGGTGTTCCGGCGCGAGGACGTCGGAGCGCTGGCCCTCGCGTACCTCGCCGAGTGCCTGGCGGTCGCGCGGGCCGAGGGCGCGGACCTGCCGGACGACGAGCCCCAGCGGCTCCTGGACGCGTTCCGGGCGGCGCCCGTCGACCGGGGGACCTCGATCCTCGCCGACCGCGAGGCCGGGCGACGACTCGAGTGGGACGTCCGGAACGACGTCGTCCGACGGCGCGGCCGGGCCCACGGCATCGCCACGCCGATCAGCGACGTCCTCGTGCCGCTCCTCGCGGCGACGAGCGACGGTCCGGGCTGAACCCGCCGGGGCGGCGCGGCGCCCGGCCTACCCTGGACGCGCGAACCAGGAGCTCGACGACGGCCCGTTCTTCCACGGCACCAAGGCCGACCTCCGCGTCGGCGACCTGCTGACCGCGGGCTTCCGCTCGAACTACCGGCCCGAGATCACGATGAACCACGTCTACTTCACCGCGCTCGTCGGCGGCGCCGGCCTGGCCGCCGAGCTGGCGGCGGGGGAGGCCGAGCCGCGGGTCTACGAGGTCGAGCCGACCGGTCCGTACGAGGACGACCCCAGAGTCACCGACAAGAAGTTCCCCGGCAACCCCACGCGGTCGTACCGCAGCGGCGCGCCGCTCCGCGTGGTGCGCGAGGTCGCCGACTGGCCGCGACTCAGCCCCGGGGACCTGGCGTCCTGGCGCGAGCGCATCGCCGCGCTGGCGGCCGACGAACAGGGCGAGATCATCAACTGAGGTCGGGACACGCCACACCCACCGCCGACGGGTCGCACCGGAGACGCCCGCGGCTGACGGCTCGGGGTCATGGCGGGCTCGGCGGCGGCTCGTCGCGCGGGCGCCGAGTCGTCCACAGGTGCGGTGGTCGTGCTCCGTCCCCAGGGCGAGGGTCGGTCGCCGGGGTCGTGTCGGTGGGCGTCGGTAGTGTCGTTCCATGGCATCTGACCTGCAGGAACACCCCGACGGCGACCCGGTCGCTGTCCCGGTGCTGCCGGTCTACGGGCCCGACGGGACGTGCCTGACGGACTTCGACCCGGACCCGGTCGTGGCGGCCGGTGTGGCGCCGCGGACCAGCGAGCAGCGGCAGGTCGAGGCGATCGCGACGTGCCCGCCGGGGCCCGAGCTCGACGCCTGGCTGCGAGGGCTGGACCTGCAGGTGCTGTCCTCGATGGTGCTGGTCGAGGTGATCGCCGCGCAGGACCGGGTCGAGAGTCATCAGCACGCCCGCAAGCTGGCCATGGTCGCCGAGCTCGCCTCCCGGGAGGAGATGAGCCCGGAGTGGTCCCCGCTCGCGGGAGCGCCGCCGACGCAGGCGTGCGTCGCGGGTGACGAGCTGGTGATGCGGCTGGGCTGGCCGCGGGTCTCTGCGATGAAGACCGTGCACCGGGCGCTGGTGCTGGACGGGATGCTCGGCGCGACCCGCGAGGCCCTGGAGGTCGGGCACCTCGACCCCGCCAAGGCCCAGGTCCTGACCGCCGAGCTGGCGGACCTGTCCTTCCAGGTCGCCCATGCGGTGGAGGACGCGGTGCTGCCCGAGGCCGACCAGTGCTCCGTCGCCGAACTCCGGCAGCGGATGGCGCGGGAGATCCGGTTGGTCGACCCCGAGGGCGCCGCCGCCCGCCGCGAACGCGCCCGCTGCACGAGGAAGGTGTCCCACCCCCGGCCGCAGCCGGACGGGATGGCCTCGATGTGGCTGGTGCTCGACGCGGCGGACGCGCTCCGGGTCGACGGAGTGCTCACGCACGCCGCGAAGACCGCCAAAGCGCTCGGCGACGACCGGACGTTGGACCAGCTGCGCGCCGACGGACTGCGGGACCTGGTCGTCGGGGACGTGCCGGAGTCGGACGGGCCGGCGTTCGAGGTCCACCTGTCTCCGGGTCTGCCGGTGCCACCGGAGCCGAAGCGGTCGTGGAACGGGGAGACCTCCACCGACCGGGACGGTGTGCTACTCACGCGCCCGGTCGAGCCGATCCCGATCGCCACCCTCACCCCGCTCGACGACACCGCTACGCACCCCGCGAGCGACCAGGACAGCCGCGCTTCGCTGCCCGGCGCTCCGGATGCACCGACCGGGACCGCGACCGGCACCGAGGCCGGGACCGAGACCGCGATCAGGACCAGCACCGTCGCGACCACGACTGCCCGCCGCGGCTGCACCCGCTGCTCGGGTCGCCCGGGCGCCGAGGTCCGGATCACCATCCCCGCCTCCACGCTCCTCGGCCTGGACGACCAGCCCGCCCACCTCGACGGGCACGGACCCATCGACGCGGTCCAGGCCCGGGCCCTGGCGATCGGCGGGGTCTGGCAGCGGGTCGTCACCGACCCCCTCGCCGACCGGGTCCTGGACGTCGGCCGGGAACGCTACCGACCACCCGCCGCCCTCGCAGACCTCATCCGGATCCGCGACAAGACCTGCGCCGCACCCGGCTGCAGGGTCCCGGCCTGCGCCTGCGAGCTCGACGACACCCAGGAGTTCCACCCCCAGCCGGGCGGTGACCTCGACGCGCCCCTGGGCCGCACCGACGCCGACAACCTCGGGCCCGTGTGCCACCGGCACCACCGGTTGAAGACCGACGGCGGCTTCCGGCTGCGCCAGATCAGTCCCGGGCTGTTCGAGTGGATCACTCCCACCGGGCACCGGTACCTCACCCGGCCGGGGACGGGGCAGACCCACGACGCCACCGCCGACCCGTACGACGCACCACCCCCGTTCTGAGATCGGCCGGTGCGGTGCGCCACCCCCCGCAGCGCGCCGGCGTGCCTGCGTTCCGGATCCGGGGTGATCGCGAGCAGGAAGATCGGCAGCCCCGCACCCGGACGGAGCGTGTCGCGCTAGCGTCGGCCGCGTGACCACCGTCGCCGACGCCTACCCCCGGAGAGCGGGTGAGTACGTCGACCTCTTCGGCTCGATGTCCGCGGTGCACCCCTCGGACAGGCAGCTCGTGGAGACCTGGGCCGACGGGGTGGTCGGACCCGTCCTCGACGATCCACCATGCTCCGGACCGCATCGGGGTGCCGCTCGCCGAGTTCGGGCGGACCCTGCGGCCCGGGGGGTCGCTGCTCTTGGCGTACTTCGACTCGGAGTCGACGGTCGACCGGTTCGACCACGCGGTGGCCCCGGCCTACCGGTGGCCCGCACCGGCCCTGCGGGCGCTGCTCGGTGACCACGGGTTCGACGTCGTCGAGCAGCATCGCCGCACCGGGCGCGAGCACCGGCCGCACGGCGCCGTCGTCGCGCGGCTCGGCGAGCACTGACCACGCCCGACCGCGCGCGACGATCGAGGGTCATCGGTGCCGCGTCCGCGGATCGCGCGACGGCGGCCGCTGCCGCCCGGAGCCACCGTCCGACGACACGCTCGCAGCCGCCGCCCCGACCAGTGCCCGTCCGCCCCCGTCCGCCCCGGCATCCACCGCCGGACACCGGGCCGCCAGGCCTTCCGTCCGCAGCGTCCCGGGAGCAGGATCACCCCATGGCCGCACACGTCGTGAAGCCGCTGTCGCCGGAGACGTTCCCCGCCTGGCGCGCGCTCGCCGAGAAGCACAACGGTGTGTGGGGCGGCTGCTGGTGCAGCTACTTCCACGGCGACACCCCGACGACGGCCAAGGCCGACCACGCGGGGCCGGACTTCAAGCGGCGGCTGGTGGACGAGGGCGTCGCGCACGCCGCGCTGGTGTTCGACGGCGATCAGGCGATCGCCTGGTGCCAGTACGGCAGCCCCGAGGAGCTGCCCCGGATCTACCACCGCAAGCAGTACGACGCGGGGGAGAGCCGCCCGGCGCCCTGGCGGATCACCTGCTTCTTCGTCGACCGGGACCACCGGCGGCAGGGCGTGGCGCTGGAGGCGTTGCGCGGTGCGCTGGATCTCATCGCGCAGGCCGGCGGCGGGGAGGTGGTGTCGTTCCCGAACGAGCTGCCGCCGGGGAAGCGGGTCTCGTCCTCGTTCCTGCACAACGTCACGCGCGGGATGTTCGAGGAGGCCGGGTTCGTGTTCGAGCGGCACATCGGGACGAGCAAGACGGTGATGCGGACGACGGTGGCGCCCGCGTAGGTCAGGGGGCCGGCGCCCGTCAGGAGGCGACGGCGCAGACGTCCGCGCCGGCGCGGCGCCCGTGTCCCGGGCGGTGCGCCTGCCCGAGCCGGATGACGTCGTCGAGCTTGTCGCGGGTCGCGGTCAGCTCGTCGAGCTGGGCCTGGACCCGCGCGCGCTCGGCCAGCAGCCGGTCGTGCATCTCGTCGGTGAGCACCCCGCGGTCCATGCACGGCAGGATCCGCAGCACGGCCTTGCTGCCCAGCCCGGCGGCGTAGAGGCTCTGGATGAACCGGACCCGCTCGACCGCACCGGGCGGGTACCGGCGCTGCCCGCTCGCGGTGCGCTCCGCGTCCAGCAGCCCCTGCTCCTCGTAGTAACGCAGCGCCCGCACGCTCACGCCCGCCTGCGCGGCGACCTCCCCGATGCGCACCCGGCCTCCCGACCCGCACTTGACCCTCACGTCGACGTCAGGTCCTAGCGTGCCAGACATGACAACCGCACTGATCACCGGGGCCAACCGCGGCCTCGGTCGCCACTTCGCCGCCGAGCTCCTCGCCCGCGGGGCCACGGTCTACGCCGCGGCGCGCGAGCCCGCCGCGATCGACCTGCCCGGCGTCCGCCGGGTCGCGCTCGACATCACCGACCCCGACGCCGTCGCCGCGGCGGCCGCGCTGGCCACGGACGTGGACCTGCTCGTCAACAACGCCGGCATCTCGACGGGTTCGACGCTGCTCGGCGACCTCGCGGGCGTGCGCGCCGAGATGGACGTCAACTTCTGGGGCACGCTGTCGATGGTCCGCGCGTTCGCGCCCGTGCTGGCCGCCAACGGCGGCGGGAGGGTCGTCAACGTCGCCTCCGCGCTGTCCTGGTTCGCGTTCCCGGGCTCCGGGGCGTACGCGGTGTCCAAGGCGGCGAACTGGAACATGAGCAACGCGCTGCGGCTCGAGCTGGCCGCGCAGGGCACGCAGGTCACCTCCGTGCACCTCGGGCTCGCGGACACGGACATGGCCGCGGGCATCGACGGGCCGAAGGAGGACCCGGCTGCGGTCGTCCGGCGCACGCTCGACGCCGTCGAGGCCGGAGACCTGGAGGTCGTGGTCGACGACTGGAGCGCGATGGTCAAGGCGTCCCTGGCCGAGGACCCCCGCGCGTTCTACGAGCGGTTCCTCACCGCCTGACCCCTCCTCGCTGCGGAGAGCGGGTCCGCCCCGGACGACACCCGGGGCGGGCCCGCGGTCAGCGGGGTGCGGACGTGAGCGCCGCGAGGCGGTCGAAGGCCTCGTCGAGCAGGCCGGAGAGGTCGCGGCCGGTGGTCGCGGCGAGGTCGTTCGCCGTCCGCATGCAGGCGAACGCCGCGCCCACGGCGGCCTCGGGTGCCGGGTCCCCGTCGTCCCACGGTCGCCCCGACGCGGAGGCCCGTGCGCGGGCGGCGGCGACGAGCGCGGTCTGGATCCCGTCGAGGCGCTGGAGGTACGAGGCACGCAGCGCGCCCTCGGCCTGCACGATCTGCTCCATCGCCGCCATGCGCGCGGCCCGGGCCGGGTCGGCCGCGTAGTCGACGACGCCGTCGAACACCCGGCGGAGCGAGTGCCACAGCGGCTCGTCGGCCGGTCGCGCGTCGAGCGCCTCGACGAGCTGGTCGGCCATGGCGTCGTACTTGCCCAGGACGAGGTCGTCCTTCGAGGCGAAGTACCGGAAGAAGCTGCGCCGGGACATGCCGACGGCGGCGGCGATCACGTCGACGGTCGTGCCCTCGTAGCCCTGCGCCACGAACAGGTCCTGCGCCGCGTCGATCAGCTCGGACCGCACCGCCCGGCGCGTGCGCTCCCGCAGGGCCGACCCCGTCCGCTCCGCCACCATGCGGCCGAACCTACCACCGGTTGCTCATCTGGCACCGAGTGCCATACCGTGCGTGAGGTGACAGGGACGGTCGACGAGGAGGACACGATGTCGAAGGTGTGGTTCATCACGGGCACGAGCCGGGGCTTCGGCCGCGAGTTCGCGCGGGCGGCCCTCGGCCGCGGCGACCGGGTGGTCGCGACCGCGCGCGACACGGCGTCGCTGGACGACCTGGTCGGCGAGTTCGGGGACGCGGTGCTGCCGCTGGCGCTCGACGTCACGGACCGCGCGGCGGCGTGCGCCGCCCCCGGGGGGGGGGGGGGGGGGGGCGGGCGGCCGGGCCGGCGCGGGGGGCAGGCGCGGCCGGGGGCGGGTGGGGCGGGCCGGGGGG